>JAAYNX010000172.1 GCA_012520615.1 Clostridiaceae bacterium
GGGTTGCACATCACTTTTTTTCATGTTACTTTGTTCTTAGTCGTTTCCATTAGTAGGCTTTTTCTTTTTTTAAGCTCTACCAAAGGTCTTTCAGGTCTCATTTCTTCATACTTAGTTAACAGAACCATATTTTGTTTATTTAAGTTTTACCTACTAACTGCATAAAAATTTAAAACCATATTATCTATTCTTATTATTTTTGCTTATCGCAGTGTTTGCTATCTCTTCTTGGTTCTTAAAATCTCATACCTATATAAACCTTTATTTTCTGATTAACCACATTTATTTAAAAAAAATGTATTTTAGATTGATTTTCCATTCAGATATATTACTAATATATTACATTTAGGTGTTTTAAGTATTTATTAAATCAAATTAATAAGATTATACATTAATAGTATTTCATAATGCAAAAGTTTTTGTCGACTTAATTTTACATATTTCGACATATATTTATTTCACATCACTATGATAATGATGACTATTTTCTAATAACATTTATTAATCACAGGTATATAAACACGAGAAAATCCGCATTAGTTTAATTCTTGATAAATGCCTGTCCATCAATTCATGCGCTATACTACCTTGTAGATATAAAATTCTTAGGTTATAATACTTTGGATATACAATTTTCAATTTACTCGTATTTAGATTATTGGAGGAATATAGATGAAACTAGGTATTGTTGGTCTTCCCAACGTAGGTAAAAGTACGCTCTTTAACGCTATAACCAAGGCGGGTGCTGAAAGCGCAAACTATCCGTTTTGTACAATAGATCCTAATGTTGGAATTGTTGCTGTTCCTGATGAAAGGCTTAATGTTCTGGCTAAGATGTATAATCCTAAAAAAATAACTCCTACAGCTATCGAATTTTTGGATATTGCAGGCTTGGTGAGAGGTGCCAGCAAAGGTGAAGGCCTAGGTAATAAGTTTTTGTCACATATCCGTGAAATTGATGCAATTATACATGTGGTAAGATGCTTTGATGATAATGATATAGTTCATGTCGAAGGCTCTGTAGACCCGGTCAGAGACATCGAAACAATAAATCTTGAGCTCATCTTTTCTGATATGGAAGCCATTGAAAAACGTATAGATAAAACCAGAAAGCAAATGAAATCCGGCGATAAAAAGTATCAGGTTGAGTTAAGCCTGCTTGAAAGAATAAAAGAAACTCTAGATAGCGGAAAACCTGTACGTTCCATGGAATTTGAATCCGATGAGGTTGATTATGTAGATCAGTTGTTTTTATTAACATCTAAGCCGGTTATGTACTGTGCCAATGTTTCCGAAGACGGCATTTCAACCATAGACAGCAATCCCTATGTTGCAAAAGTAAGGGAAATAGCTAAAGCTGAAAATTCCGAAGCCATTGTAATCTGCGCAAAGATAGAAGAAGAAATTGCTCAGCTTGAAGACGATGAAAAGCAATTGTTTTTAGAAGAGCTGGGATTGTCCGAATCGGGACTTGATAAGCTTATTAAGGCAAGCTATAAGCTCTTGGGGCTTATAAGCTACTTAACTGCAGGCGAACCCGAGGTCCGAGCCTGGACAATCGAAAAAGGCACAAAAGCCCCTCAAGCCGCCGGAAAAATACACTCCGACTTCGAACGAGGCTTTATAAGAGCCGAAATTGTTGCCTATGAAGATCTTATTCGATGCGGTTCCCACGCTGCTGCAAAAGAACAGGGCTTGGTACGCTCCGAGGGTAAAGAATATGTCATGCAGGACGGAGATGTAACCCTATTCAGGTTTAATGTATAATTGTCAGGGGGACGAGGTTGCCAACAACCCCGTCCCCCTAACACACTCTAACAATTTATACTAGTGAGGATAGAACAGATGCTTTTGATACGATACCTTTAAGGTGGTTTTCTTCGTCTACAACTGCTATTGGGTACTTGGCAGAAGCAGCCACAGAGAGTAAATCCGAGATCAAGGTATCTTTTGTTGTAGTCAATATATCTTTTATAACTGCATCTTGCATAGTAATTTCACCGGATCTTACTTTCATAGCATCATCAAGAGTGAGTATTCCTATAAGATCTAACTTCTCTCCAACTACATATGCGCTGGAGACACCATTATCACGCATTTGCTTAAGGGCATTGTTTGCTCCGTCCCTGATTCTTATCATACAAGAGGGCGTCTGCATAATGTGTTTAACAGAGTATATTTGCCCCTTGTCAGCACTGGTAATAAAGTTTTCAACATATTCGTTAGCAGGATTAGCCGCCATATTTTCAGGTGTATCCAACTGAATTATTTTACCATCCTTCATTATAGCAACCATATCCCCTAGCTTAAAAGCTTCATTGATATCATGAGTAATAAACACTACCGTTTTATTCAGCTTCTTTTGAATAGAAAGCAGCTCGAACTGCATATCGCGCCTTACAAGAGGATCTAATGCAGAAAACGGCTCATCCATCAAAAGAATTTCCGGGTCATTGGCAAGGGCTCTGGCAATTCCTACCCGCTGTCTCATACCACCACTTAACTGAGAAATACTCATTTCCTCCCAGCCCTCAAGCCCGACCATCTGAATTATTTCTCGCGCACGGCTTTCCCTTTCAGCCTTTTTTGTGCCTCTTACTTCTAGGCCATATGCAACGTTCTCCAGTACATTCCTGTGTGACATGAGACCAAAACTCTGGAACACCATTGAAACCTTTCGTCTTCTATATTCCAAAAGTTCCTTTTTGTCAAAGCTTAATATGCTTTTTCCCTCAAAAAGTACATCCCCTGATGTAGGCTTTTGAAGCAAATTCAGACAGCGAACAACAGTTGACTTTCCCGAACCTGATAAGCCTATCAGAACAAATATTTTTCCTCTCTCAACCTGAAAAGAAACATCGTTAATAGCTACGGTGACACCAAGTTTTTTAGCAACCTCGCCCTTATCACCGCCATTTTTTATCATCTCAAAAGCTGGAGTCTTGTTTTTTCCAAACAGCTTGGAGAGGTTCTTTACTTCTAATACTATATTTTCGTTATTCTTCAATTGCAGCCTCTCCTTTCTCAACAAGACCCTGTGTGAGCCTGTCAATAATAATCGCTATAATAACAATAGATATACCTGCCGAAAATCCCCTGCCGGCTTCGAGTCTGTTAATACTTATTAATACTTCCTGCCCGAGACCTGTTACTCCAATCATAGAACAAGTAACCACCATTGATATTGCCATCATGATAGTCTGATTAATACCCGTCATAATGGTTGGTATTGCTTGGGGAATTTTTACCTTAATCAATGACTGCCATTTCGTAGAGCCAAATGCAATTGCGGCTTCAATAACCTCTCTATCCACCTGACGTATCCCATGACTTGTCAGACGAATTAAGGGAGGCACCGCATAAACAGTTGTAGCTATAACAGCAGGAACATTTCCAAGACCTAAAAGCATTGCTGCAGGTATTAGGTACACAAAGGTTGGCATTGTCTGCATTGTATCAAGTATTGGTCTTACAAAGGAATTAAGCTTGTCACTTGACGAAACTAGAACCCCTACTGGGAAACCAATTAAAATCGATATAATTACCGACGCAATAATTATTGTAAGAGTAGTATTCATCAATGACCAAAGTCCCAAAGCACCTATTGAAAAAAGAAGCGCTGAATACAGTATAGCCTTACCAATATTTTTACTCATTCTCCATGTGAGAACAAATACTAGAACTATAAGCAGCCACCATGGAATTCTATCAACAATAAAACCAATGTTATTAAGTAAACCCCGCAAAAACCTTGTTATAGCGTCAAAGAAAGGATCCCATTCCCGTACAAGGTAGTCAATAAAATTATCTATAGGGTCCTTAATATTAAGATTAATTTTTGACGGAAACTCAATAAACCAATCAGGCATAAATTCACCCCTCTTACTGGCTAAGCTTGTTTCTTACAAGCTTAGCTTTATCTTCTGGTAGCCATTTAGTAAGCAATTCGTCATGTTCCTTCAAAAACCATTTGGCTGCATCTTCCATAGATGCGTTATTATCTTCTATATATGCAAGAGCTTCAGCAGTTAGAGCACTACTTGTACGATACTTGCTCAAGAACTCTGCAAATTCAGGTGCCTTTTCATAAAACTCATTACTTACGCAAATGGTAATATTCATTGAAGGACATTCGGTTTGGCCTAAGGGATAAAGCTCTGGATCAAAGGGAGCATCCTCTAAAATAACCAAATCTAATTTACCGGTAAGCCATGTGGGATCCCAATGGTATGAAACAATAGGCTCCCCTTTATTATATGCTGTCGCAATTGCAGCAACAGAGGCAGCTTCAGAGCCCGGATCAAAATAGTTATAGTTTTCATCCAAGCCATAGTATTTATATTTGTTTCTCATAACCATGTCTACTTCCCATCCCGAAATGGCACCGTATATGCGGCCTTTTGAATTATCATCGGGGTCTTTGAAAACATGACTGTATTTTTTTAAATCCTCCACAGTTTTCAGGTCAGGAGCCATTGGCTCAATACCCCTTTCTGGATCTCCCTCAATAACATATCTGGGCACATAAAGTCCTTGTTTGTTATCGTCAAAGTTTATTCCCAGTTCTTTGAATTTGCCGGCCTTAATATCTTCGTGGTATGTGGGAAGATTGTCCACCCAAACCTCCATATATACATCCACGTCCCCCGCTATCATACCGTTATAAGTTATCGGTGTGGTTCCGGGGATATCTTCTCCGGCTATGTTGTATGCTGCTCCCCCTATGAAAGAAGCAACGGCATTATGAAAGCGTATACTGTCCCATCCGGCATCAGCAAAAACCGCTTTAATTTGTTCAGCCTTACCTGAAGGAGCACTTGCACAAGCGCTAAATAATATTGCTAAAGCTAAGAATGTTAATAGCAAAAATGACCTATGTTTCATTAGAAACCTCCTAAATTTTAATCACCTACTAATTTAGTCGGTTCACATAACTCGCTTACAGAGATAAAAAGCAACTCTATGAGTTGCCAAACCGACATACCTATTTTATTTTATAAGTTGTCGGTTGTCAAGAAAAACCCGTCGATAAATATTGACAAAAAAGGTGTAGAATTAGCAAAGCTACACCTTTCAAAGCATATTTAGATTTATTTTTTTATATTTAAAAATGTTATTTATGGATTCACAAACATAGTTACTGCGTTCACGGCAGATTGGTCACCAATAAATATTATTGTGTCATTTTCAGTTAGCACAGCATATGGTCCAGGAGATAAAATAATTTCCTTCCCGCGGCGAATGGCAATGATTGTAGCACCTGTTGCGTGCCAAAAATTCAGCTCATTGATACTTTTCCCTATAACCGGTGAACCTTCACTAATATCAACTTCAAAGTTTTTTAGTGGAGCAGAATGAGACCATTTTACCGACGACCTCGTTATCATATTGGAAATACTGATAATCTCCTTACTGAGTTTGTTTTGTTCGTCGACTAGCTTTTTAAGCTGCTGATGAAGTGATTGCGTATTTTCTCTGCCTTTAAAACGGTTTATATATTCTTGAGCATTTTTTCTGGACAGAACAATAGCACCACTACTTTGCTTTACTTCCACGACGTTCATATCCGAGAGCAGCTTTAATGATCTTCTGATAGTTTCCGGCGAAACCCCATATTCAGAAGACATTACAGACCTTCCGTATATCTTGCTGTTCTCCTTAAATTCTCCCCGGGCAATTCTTGATGCAATATCAAGTGCAATTTTCAGATAAATTGGTGTTGCAACCTTTTCGCTCAATTAAAACACATCCGTAATAACATTTTCTTTAGGTATTATCAATATTATACCATAAGTTCAGGCATAGCAAATTATTGCTATGTGCCGTCTTAGACGGCATGGACTGCTAGGCAGGCCCACCAGCTTAATGATTCAATGCTCTCGGGCACCCGTTCGAAATCTTGATTTCGCTAACGGGTGAGGTTATTATACCATAAAGCTCCGAAAATAACAGTATCAGCCCACCGCATTGGATGTGCATTCCTGCAAAACAACCAATGTGGCTTTGATCTGATAACTGGGGTAATTAATAAAACCTTGGCAGGTTTATCTGTACTGTGCTAGTTTTTTCTAATAAAATTGATAATAGTATGGGCAACTTACATAGTGAGGGTTCTCACTTGTACCCGCAACATTTATTAAGACATTCTTCAGTTTTCTACAATCATCTTTAGCTTTTCTACAATACGAATAGTAATTACATCTCCCAGCTGTCACATCTTCAACAGGTGTTTTTTTAGTCATATCTGTTATTAACTTTTCTCCATCAAATCTTGCAGTAGCAGAAAGAAGCAATTGAGTATAGGGATGTAACGGGTTATAGTAAACGTCTTTAGCATCTCCCATCTCTATAATGCTTCCTTTATACATTACGGCGATTCTGTCACATAAATAATAGACAAGATTCAAATTATGCGAGACAAAAAGTACAGAAAGATCAAAAGAATCATGAAGTTTCTGAAAAAGGTTTAATATTTGAGCACCAACGGATACATCCAGTGAAGAAATTGGTTCATCGGCTATAATTAGCTTCGGGTTTAAAATAATGGAGCAGCCTATGCAAACTCTCTGGCGTTGTCCCCCGCTTAATTCATTTGGGTAACGATTTCGATAGGAAGAATCCAATCCCAAAAATTCCAATACTTCATCGACACGTCTTTGCCGTTCTTCTTTGGTACCAATCTTATGTATTTTTAAAGGTTCTTCCAATATAAAACCAATGGTTTTTTTGGGATTTAATGCGCTCATAGGGTCCTGAAATACCGCCTGCACGCTTCTTGCCATTTCCCTATACTTGCCTTTTTCACGATTCATATTGTTAATTGTAATTTTCCCTTGAAAGTCAATCAAGCCTAAGATTGCTTTGCATAAAGTAGATTTCCCGCATCCACTTTCACCAACTAATCCAAAAAATTCCCGACTTCTAATATTAAAGCTTACATCATTCAAAACGTCTATTTTTTTATTATTAAATCCAAATTTGCGGGGCTCATAAAAAGCAGACAGACCTTCTACTTTTAAAATCTCATCATATGACATATTTTTTCACGCCTTTAACATCCACTAAATGACAGCTTACACCATGATTACTTTCATACATTTCTGTTGATATATCTTCTTTGAAACAGATATCAATTGCCTTTTTACATCGTAATGCAAAGGGGCATCCTGCTTTACGATCTTTCAGATTCGGCAACTTGCCATCAATACAAGTGAGTCTCCTACCCTTCCGATCGGCTGACGGAATTGAAGCAATTAAACCCTTTGTATATTCATGTAGCGGGTTAGAAAATATTTTATACACTGTTCCAAATTCAATTATTTTTCCGTAATACATAACAAGCATACGGTCACATAACCTTTTTATTGATTCAAGATCATGGGTAATAAATAGAATTGATGTATTGTATTCTTTATGTACCTCTAATAACAAGTTAAAAATTTGTTCCTGTGTAATTACATCTAAAGATGTTGTCGGTTCATCAGCTATAAGAAGTTTCGGTTTACAGATAACTGCCATTGCAATTACTACTCTTTGCCTCATGCCACCGGACAATTGATGGGGATATGCATTAAAACACCCTTCTGCATCCTTGATGCCCACTGTTTTCAGAATTTCCCTTGCTATAAGCAGTCTTTACATAATCAGCCTTTAATTCACTTAGAATTGAGGAACGCAAAAACTTTATTACCATAGCGCTGTTTGGTACAGCAATAACAAGAGCTGGGAAAAATAAGTATTGTATAAAACCAGTGAAATTCTCTGAGTAGCTAATATAGGCTCCAGGTGCAAAAAGATTTAGTAAAATCCCAAATACCCAGATAAATAATATCCCTAAAAAAAACTCAGGCATTGATATATTTATCATTGTTGATAGATTGATAAGACCATCGAAAAATTTATTTTTTATCCTACCGCAGAATGCACTAGCAGGAATTGATATTACCAAGACTAATAGCATTGACATTGCAGCAAGAGCAACTGTAACTGGTATACGGTCTATTATTAAAGCCTTTACTGGTTTATTGTATTTGATAGACACCCCTAAGTCACCAGTAAAAAAACCCTTTATCCATGATATATACTGCTCAAACAGACTCTTATTAATTCCCAATTTTTCACGCAATATTTCCAAACGCTCAGCTGAAGCTTCTGTTCCTAGAATTTGCATTGCGGGATCACCGGGTATAATATGAAATACTATAAAAATAAGTATTGAAATAATAAAGAGTGTTATACATACTATAAGTACCTTTTTAATTAATGTCTGCATACAATTCCTTGACCATATCAATCTGAATACAATTAAAATATGGATAACATCCAGTAACTGTTAGGTTACTGGTGTTATCATGGGATTAATTGAAATAGACTGTATAATTTCTATTTTTCTTTTCTAATAGTCGATAGGTCTATTACATACAACGGATAATTTACTATTCCTGTAAAACCTTTTCTAAGTACATATATCCTTGAAATATCTTGTATGTAAACACTTGCTGCATCTCTTGATAAAATCTGTTGTGCCTGTTTATATAAATTATTACGCTTTTCTTCATCCGGTTCAGTTACTGCTGCAGCGTATACACTATCATATTCGGAACTACTATAATTTACGAAATTTTTGTCTGCAGTTGAAACGTACCTTCCCAAATAGCTTTTAGCAGTGATATTTGTGCCATCCACTGATATAACCGTAGCCTCATATTGCCTGTTCGTATAAGTATTACTTAACCAGGTGGACCAATCAACAGATTCAATAGATGCGTTAATACCAATTTCCTTTAACTGATTTATAATTACCTGAGCTGTATCCATATGCACCTGATAGATAGAAGGTACAGTAATTTTTAAGCTGAATCCATTTTCATAGCCCGCTTCTTTCATAAGTTGTTTTGCTTTTTCTATATCTGTTTCATAGGCAGCATCCAGAGAGTTATCATACAATTTTGTTAATGATGGGATTATAGGGCTCGCGGCTCTCTTTGCATATCCCTTATTAACAGTTTTTATAATTTCATTTGAATCAACTGCGTAACTAATTGCTTGTCTTACCCTAATATCCCTAAACGGTTCGTAATCATTATTTAAAGCAAGCATCTGAACTGAGTTAGAAGGTGTCTCCACAATATTAAATTTATTCACATCTAATTGCTGGATAACAGGATACTCAACAGAAAGTAAATCAACACTGCCAGACTGTAATTCGAACACAGCTGAAGTACCGTCTGATACAGATTTATAAATCACTTTATCAAGATGAGGTTTACCTTCTTGCCAATAATACATATTCTTTGTTAACACAAGGGATTGCTGTTCTGTAAAAGATTCTAGTTTATAGGGTCCCGTTCCTATTGGACGAGTAGCTTGTTCTGTATAATCTTTGGGAACTATTGCCACTGTTAAATAAGGCAAAAATTCGTTGTCTGCTTCACTCAAAATGATTTCTATGGTTTTATCATCGGTTGCCTGTACTGAGGCAACATTATCATAACCGGTAAATTTCATAGAAATAGCTTGATTAATAGAATAGATTACATCATCTACTGTAACTGGGTTTCCATTATGAAATTTAATCCCGTTTCTTAAGACAAAAGTATACATTTTCCCATCATCTGAAGTTTTGAAATCCTCAGCCACTGCAGGGATTAGAGTACCATCTGTATTAGGCTTAACCAGACCTTCAAATATATTAAACAATATACTTCTCGTGTCTGCCGATTCTGCCATGAATGGATCAAAACCAGTAGGTTCATTTGTCATTGCTATAACTAATTCACCGCCGCCAGTATCTTTAATTACAGCATCTTTCTCCTTTTCACTACATCCAATTAAGATAATGGTTAGTATTAGGGTAAAAACCAGAACTTTTATAATTTTTATGATGTCTTGTTTCTGTTTTTTCTTATTCATAATAATCCTTCTTTCTTTTTCTTGTGCTGCATTTAGGCTCTACTTTACCACTTTTATCCTTATTTATAATTTTCAATTCATTATACCTATTTACTCCGATTTGTCAAGTTTATTTTTTTGTACATAATTGGGCAGGCAGTACTATTATAATTCACAAGATGGATTGACTCGGAGGGCTGAAGAAAAGCCCAAAACCATTTCTAGAAGAGTGGTTTTGGGCTGTTTTTCTATTGTTTTGCTGCTAATTTCAAGATCTGCAATTTAATATCCTTAAAAGATCTGCGAATTCCACTCGCCTATAGAGGCGGTGGGCTATGCCTGTGATTTTCAAAAACTTCTTGCCGGTTTTTATTCCCATGCGCAGGGATATTACTCCTCCAGCTAAAAAGGCTACTGCCAAAACAGCTGCGACCCATGAATCCATGTTATATCTCCTTTATCACTCAGGGCAAAGTTCTGTCGCCTGGTACGATCAAATCATAGTAATCGTCAAACATATCTGTTTGATTGTTGAAATCATAAAATGTTTTACCATCAATAGTTATCGTATTTCTGCCCGTTTCGGGGTCAGCATCGGTTTTGGCAATGGTGTAGGTTTCAATTTCAGGCGGGTTGAATATCTTCTTGACCACTCCCCTGTCAAGAATAATCAAATCATCACTTGGAACTATATCCTTGATATCTCCCACCGGTACAACTAACCGAGCGTCGACTTCCAGCTTTAGCTTACCTCCAGCAATGCTCCATCTACCCGTTGAGAAAAGTTGACGTTCGAATTCGTCCATTTGAGAAGTTCCATAAGTAAATGTACCGTCTTCATTAAAGGCGTAACGCTCGCCGAACCCTGCAGCCACCATATTCATGGAGTGCCACAGCCCGATGAAGGATTTGTTATCCTCCGGTTCCGGATTCTCAGTAGGGCTCTCACTAGTGGAAGCTTCTGATGTAGGGCTATTAGTAGAAGGTTCCAATACATCTGTGATTCTACCGCAAGCTGAAAGTGAAAGCATCAGCACCAACGCAAGAGCAAGTATAGTCAACCTCTTCATATAAATATCCTCCTATGGATATTATTTCTTTTAGATAATTTTATCATATATCTGGACTACAAGCGAAACAGTATATTACCATCATCATCTATCAGAAGACGCTTGTTTACAATCTCCAACTCAAAGGTTTCACCTTCAATATATATGTACAAAATTATGCCGTCTACTTCATATGTATAGCTTCCCTGTACCCCTTCGGCATTATCTACTTCCACTGTGTCATCAGGTCTAATTAATAATATCTTCCACAGTCAGGCTTGCACCATTTGACCAATAGATACGTTCTCCGTCAGTTTTCGGGCGGGAAAGATTTTTAATCTCCGCAAAAAGTGGATCATCATGCTTAGCAGTAAGTTCTATAATAGCTATACTGCCACAATACATAAAACAAGCAAGACCTGGTAGTATTTCAATACCGACGTATAAAAGATAGATTCCGTAAAAAGCACACTCACTCCATAAGCCAGGGAGTCTAGAATCGCAGTATATCGAATAGCCCGCAATAACTTCCCGGTTGCATACTGTCCAAGATACAGTGTAAGAAAAACGGTAAGCAGCACCATACTTACGTATTCCAGCATGAAAGAAAGGTTTCCGGGTATAGGAAAATATGTCCATGCCTGACTTTGCAAAAATTCTCTGATTGCCATGACCACACAGGCAAGAGCGAAATACAAGGTAGCTCCCACATGGGAAAGCATAAGGTAAACGCCCAGTAGCAATACCGCCGCACAACAAAGAGCGCCCATATTTACCATTCCTTTTATACGGCTATAAAAGTATGGATTGGACAATGCTTCATTTTTGCTGATGTTCAAATCTGCGAGAGATGCCCCGCGCTTAAAATACTTTAATCACATTCAGGATGACTGCACACATTTATAATAGTGAATAGTAAAAATTAACACTCATCGGTCAACTTTGTACCGTTTATTCTTGGTACGGCTTTTAATTCTGAATATATTAATGCGTATTCCAAGAACAATGGCTCTTAACCGAACCTTTTTTGATATTTTGCGCTTAACATATGGGCTTTCTAGCTCTTTAACTACAAACCGTGCTAAATCTTGTGTGGCATTTGGAAGCGTTTTAACATATTCATTTTCTCTAATATTATTTTTATATCGTTCAAGAATATTTGTACTTAGTATCTCATTGATTATTACTCGAAATTCATTTTTATTTTTGGCATACCATCCCATTTTGTTATTAACACAAAAATCAATGTTGCCTTTTTCATGTAAAGCCGCACAATGTGTAAAAATTGTCGGAACATTCTTAACAAGTACCTCAAGAGTCGTAGATGCTCCACCTTTAGCTATTGCTAGGTCTGAAGCCTCAAGAAGCTCGTGCATATTATCCACAAACCCTAAAACCGCCATCGGGGTTTCTGATTTATTATTAGATTTGAGTCTGGTCAATTCTTCAAATAAATCTTTATTTTTTCCGCATATAGCAATGATATTAAACGGAAAGTTAGTATTATACAAATCTTTGATATATTCTGAGGTATCTCCTATACCTTGGCCTCCCGACGTTGCCAGGAGAGTCTTTTTGGAAGGATCTAACCCAATTTCCGCAAGTATCTCTTCCCTAGTCTTAGTCGTCTCGATAAAGAATTTCTTATTAAGGGGGAATGGCATAACCTTTACTTTATTACTAGGCTCTCCTTGATTAATGAGGTATTGTTTAGCTTCTTTGGTTGATACTATTACAGCCTCAATTCTAGGATTTACCCAAAGGTTATGGCCTCTTACCGGATCAGTCATATAGCTAAATATCTTATATTTTAAACGATATCTATCTCTTGCAAATAAAGCTACAGAGCTACAAAAAAAATGTGTTGAAAACACAATATCCGGCTTGTACTCTAAAATATACTTGATTCCTTTTCGGACAAATTGCTGAAAAAGCAACTTCATCACGGTATTAGAACGCGTAAGATGATTAAGAGAATCCAACAATAAATTCAAGTTTGTTGTAATCTCTGGCCTTGCTAAAGCCCAATCCCAAAAGCCTTTTATTATTTTATCATCCCAATTGGCACCGGCTTCCTTAGCAAAATCAATTACATCAATTTGATATTCACCGGGATATAATTCTTCAATAGCGTCTTTGATAGCAAGAGCGGGCATTCTGTGCCCACCCCCTGCTTCAACCATTGGTATTAAAATCTTTTTCAATATATCAGCCCCATAATTATGCTTTCATTATTCTCTATTTTCGTTAAAGATAATATTAACTGTCTTCATAGGCGAAACAGTAGAAATAGCATGCTTATATACAAGTTGCTGTTTACCCTCGCTGTCCAGAACAACGGTGAAATTATCAAATCCTTTGACCATACCTCTTAACTGAAAACCATTTGTAAGATAAACTGTCACAGGCACATGTTCTTTTCTAACCTGGTTTAGAAAAACATCTTGGAGATTAATATTTTTGTTCACTTTTTTATCCTCCTATTTAGCACAAATAATATAAAATAAAATCATTACCTCGACCTAATTTTACTAAATTGCATCTAATTTTTCAAGGCATCGGCCAATATTTTTAAAATTGCCCAAGTATTAGCATCGCTATAATCTACCCATATCAAGCCTTCTGTCTTTTTAAACCATGTTATTTGACGTTTTGCTAAATGCCTGGTACCCAATTTAATATTCTCAATTGCGTCTTTTAAAGCACATTTTCCAACAATAGCACTAATTATCTCTTTGTAGCCGATTCCCTGAAGAGATACTAGATTAGGAGAATAACCATTGTTCAACAACCCCTCTACTTCTTCATAAAGCCCCATGTCCATCATCTTATCAACTCTTTTATCAATGCGTTGATAAAGTTTTTCCCGCTCAACTTGCAGACCATATACTATGAATTCATATATCGGAGGTAATTTTCTTGATGCTTCTTTATGTTCTGATATAGGTGTCCCTGTAGTTTTGAAGACTTCAAGAGCTCTGATTACTCTTTTTATATTATTCGGGTGGATTGCCTCGGCGCTTTTTGGATCAACTTGTTGGAGATGCTCGTATAGTACCTGAGGCCCTTGCTCTTGAGATATCTTATTAAGCTTATTTCTATATTCCCAATCTATTATGGTATCCGAGAATGTTATATTATATACCAATGAGTTGATATATAGACCAGTTCCACCGGCAACAATGGGGGTTTTCCCTCTGCTGATAATATCTTTTATGCAAGTAAGGGCATCGTCTTTAAATCTGGCAACGCTATATTCCTCATCTGGATTTACGATATCAAGCAAATGATGAGGTATTCCTCGCCTTTCTTCCAATGTAGGCTTGGCTGTCCCTATATTCATTCCTCTATAAATCTGCATCGAATCGGCAGATATTATTTCACCATTTACCGCTAAAGCCAGCTCAACAGCTAAATCGGTTTTACCTGAAGCTGTGGGCCCGGCAATAACTATTACTTTTTCCATAAACACCATTTCCTTATAAGGGCTTTACCTAATATAAAACCGGCCTGTGCAAGAACTATCAATTGTATTAAATCTGTACATGTTTAGCGGCTGTTGCCTGCTACGATTTAGCGCTCCGTGAAAACATCCGGTTTTCAAGTCGCTGCGCAGTAGCTTGCTACCAATCAGACTTCGTCTTCTTGGGCAAGCCTTGCATGGGTGCTACTACTGTTTACTTAAGTCGCTTGCGCTCCTTGTAAACAGTGTAGCGACCTTCAGCTACACAATCCATGTTTCGCTTTAAATCGTAGCAGCCACGCCGCTTATTTA
>JAAYNX010000030.1 GCA_012520615.1 Clostridiaceae bacterium
CAGCTCCATGGGGGGGTGTTCTATTTGTCATGCAATTATCAAGGTTCAATTTTGTCGGAAATACACTTCTGCTATTCATTTAAAAACTTCATTTTAAGGCTTGATTTTTAATAGTTAGTCTTTTAATACTTTCAACACTGTTAGTTACATTTTAATGCTCTTTCAGGCTGCCCAGCAATCATAATGATTTAATTATCTTTTTTTATGAATCACAAATGTATCATTTTTTAACTAAACTTAGTAGTTCGTTAAAACGTCAAATTCATATCCCTGCTCTCTTAGGCCTTCTATAATTATAGGCAGTGCCTTTGCGGAATATTTTTTCCCATCAGAATCGTGCATGAGAATAACCAATTTATTCTTGCCTTTGGTATTTTTCAGAATATTATTAGCCAGCAAGTTTACTATTTGCTCCTCTGTTCCATATTTTTTTAGGTTCGGATCAGTGTCGGCCATAGTGACATTCCAGTCGAAATATTTGTACCCCAAGTTTGCTAATATCTCTGCTCTTGCTTTGATTACATCTTTACTTCTACTACCGGAGCCCCCGGGAAATCTATACAATGTAGTTGTATAATTAAATTTATTTCTTATGAAATTTCTTGCTTTCAGTACATCACTTTTGAAGTTTTCAAGCGAATTATAAAGATAATCGTAATCATGGGAATATGAATGATTTCCTATCGCATGGCCTTCATCAATTATCCTTTTATAGATATCGTCAACACCGTTTCTTAGTAATACATAGAAGGTAGCCTTAACATTATACTTCTTCAATGTATCAAGATTGATCGGGGTTATGCTCCTTGAAGGCCCATCGTCGATTGTTATATAAGCTATTTTCTGATTTTTGCCTTTTTCTTTCCCGGCATTGTTTACAGCTACCGGCTCCTGAACAGGATCTCCCAGCATTATTGAAATATTCTCCTCTTCGTTCCCTTTAATATCACTATTATCTGTATCCCCGATTGACAAACCGAAAAAAGAATTCGTAATTTTGCAGTTCTGAATAGTCAAATTAGTGCTATCAAAAAAATCTATTCCATAACAGTTGTTAAATTTACAGTTATTAAGAACTGCTCCGCTGCTCATAATTTCAAATGATGGCATATACTCAAATGAGCAGTTCTCTGCAACAATTGTTGCTCCGTCAGATACAGATATGTGAAATGGCATTCCGAAAGGATCAGCCAGAATCCTACTGTTTCTTAAAATTAGTGTTCCACCGCGTTCTACCGTGAGTTCAGGCTCGGAATCGTATGAAACAGGTGCATTAACAACTGTGTTCTCTATTGTTAATATACCGCCATCCATGACCCTCATATAATGCCAATTCCAATCAATTATTTCGTCTTTCCAGGTCTCACTGTCATAAACGTAATGGTTACCTTTGTCACTATCCTTCGAATCGTAGGGTGTAAACTTTTTGGTCGAAAACTGGCGCTGAGCTGCTATAAGCTCATTGGCTCGGCTGAGGGGTGTTTTATCGCTCCCAGTCCCATAATGAGTATGAGGTTCCTGAGTAAATGAATCACTATAAAAATTTGATGACCACTCATTTTCTCCGTTATTGTAAGTATAAATTTTGACTTTTTTATTTGAGACAAAGGAGTTTTGAATAACTTTATTCCGGTTTGATTCGTCAATAACTATATAACTCGAGCAGTCGGTAATATGAATGCCGGATATAACATTTGAATCAGATGCATTCCATAATTCAAGACCGTATTTTAAGCCTTTTATTGAATTCCCTTCAATTCTGTTGTCGGTGGAGTAGAACAATTGGAGACCGCTTCCGTTTTCCCCGAGCCACGATGTAAAAGTATTATTAATAATTTCGCAGTGGTGTGAGTATTGCATATCCAGGCACTTGTTTCCGGTTCTGTCATTCCTGTTATCGGCCAATTGCAGCCAAACTCTGTTAGAATCATATATGCAATTTTTGAGATTTTGTATGCTAATAGCCTTGGCGGCATTATTAATTACGTTCTTTTCGAACACAGAGGTAGCATCCAAAGTATCCGACAAAATACCGATACTGTAAAGGCCATCTGTAATACGATATCCATCGTCATAATTCAGTTGTATGAAATTATTATAAAATGTATTGTTTCCCGCCTCGTGCCGCAGTGAAAGGCACAGCATCTCATCATCGCCGAAAATTAAATTATTCACTGCCGCACTCCCTGTTGTCTGTTGCGTGAAGAATATACACTCTCCCTGATCCACAAACACATTGTCAACAATACCGGCATCTTGTGTACCACTTAGCTGTAATGTAATAAATGGTACTGCGCCCCTGGTTTTATTAATTACTACATTATCCTTAAAGAATAAACTTTTTGATCTATCGGATTGAATAACTCCGTTTCCGACCGAATCAATTATATAGTTATTAGTAAGTTTTGGGCTGTCACACTGCAATAATTTCATCTGTTCTTTCAGACCGGATATTCTGCTGGATTCGATTTTTACCTTTGATGAAGTTGCAGAGAATCTAATTCCGCCTTCGGGATGAGTTGAGCTGATCCGGCTGTCTTTTATAGTTATTGACGATGAATTAGCTTCTATTCTTCTCTCAACGGGTGTGACGCTTACATTTCCGCAGTCAATAACCAGATTTACGTTATTCAGTGTGAGTGAGCTTGATTTATTGATAATCAGATTGCCTTTTAAGAGAATACTTTTATCGGAAACCGATACGTTGCCGTTAACCACCCAGTCCTTATTCATTACAGTAATTTCGGCAGTTTCTTCCCTTTTTTCACTTCCATCCTTTGCTATGGAATATAGGGCAAGCCCATCGCGTTTGCTGTAAAACTGAATACTATCTGCCTCAAGCCATGCCGATTCAATAGCATCATCCGATAATTTTTTCAAATCTGTCCCATCTTTTTTTATTCGATAAATAAAATTACCTTGAGAGATATCTATAAAATATACATAATCGGTATCCATCCCGATTACTTCCGTTGCAGTGTCTATTATCCTTCCGGAGTGGCTTCCATCAGAATCGGAACGATACAAAGATGCGCCATCTCTTAAGGAAGACCAGAATATATAATTGCCGTCATCAAAGTATTTTTCATATTTGGCCAGTTTTTCTTTAATGGGCTTACCGTCTCCCATTTTATCTACCGTATCTTCAAGTAAATTACGGCTGTATACCTTCCATGTTTTTGACACCTCATCCCATTCTAATCCTCCGCCGACGCTTTCAACCGCTGAGATAAGAGGTATCATAAGCGCATTGTTTTTCATCAACGGCTTACTTACTAATCGCACTAATTTACCATTGATGTTGATTTCGTTAGCCTGTTCACTAATGGTAAAGCTTTTCGCTCCGTATTGTATTATCGCCTGATTATTCAAAGAGTCCCAGCTGTACCTTGCACCCAGCAATGTATATATTTTTTCGGCCGGTACATATAAGCTCCTGTCGCCGGAAGTCAAATCAATTTCCGCTTTCTTTCCATCGACGGTAATGACAGTAGTATAGAGACCTTGTTCTCCGCTTGAGGCATTTGAAATATTAAAAGTGCCCAATACCAAAAAAAGCGTAAAAAAAAGGCATGCTGTCTTTCTTGTCGCTGCTCTAAAATTCTTAATCATGCGCAACACCTGCCATTCAAAAATTGATCCATAACTTATAAATTAAACTCGTTAAATGTATAAAATATATTAATTCCATAATATCACAGAAGTTAACATTTTACATTAAAAATACCCTGGTATGAATTTTATGAAAAAAGAACTCCGCTTAATGCGGAGTCCGTTCTTTTTTGCTCAATCTGTTAAAATATTATTAACTTAGCCCATATTCCTTAGCCAGTTTTGTAAAAGCTTCAAGGCTTCTTTCTATCATTCCCATATCTGCACAGTAAGCTATCCTTACATATCCCGGGCCTTTAAAGCCACTTCCGGGAACAAGCAAAAGATTATATTTTGCAGCCGCTTTGCAGAAAGCTACATCATCTTCTATAGGTGCTTTTACGAATAAATAGAAGGCTCCGTCAGGCTTAATACACTTAAATCCGATTTTTATCAAATGATTGTATAGAACATCACGTTTTTTCTTATAACTATCAGTGTCTACAGCTACTTCGAGGTTATCAGCAATGACCTTCTGAAAAAGTGAAGGCGCATTAACAAAGCCCAACGTCCGATTTAAAGTAATCATAACCGAGATCAAATCCCCAACCTCCGGGATTCTGCTGCTTGCGGCAATATATCCTATTCTTTCTCCGGGTAGAGCCAATGATTTACTGAAAGAGTTTATAGAAATACTCTTTTTAAACACTGACAGAATGTTGGGTACTTCTATTCCATCATAAACCAGACTTACGTATGGTTCGTCAGAAATAACAAAAATACTTGTTCCCAGTTCCGCCTCTTTTTTCTCTAAAACTTTATTAAGCCTCTCTAAGGATTCCCTGTTGTAAACAACCCCTGTAGGATTATTGGGAGAATTTATAATAATAGCCTTTGTCTTATCAGTTATTGCTTTTTCAATTGCATCCACATCAATCTGAAAACTATCCTTTATTGTATTAACAATTACTGTTTTCCCACTTGCTTGCTCAATATAGGTTCCATA
>JAAYNX010000114.1 GCA_012520615.1 Clostridiaceae bacterium
CAGGCTATGGCCCGGTGATTAAGTATATTTGGAAAATATATTTAATCTGTTATTGTATGGATAAAAATGATATATTAAACTAAAGTAGTATTGGAGGTACATAATATGCTAAAAAACTATTAGCCGGATTTTTAGCGGTTGTGTTGCTATTTTCATTTTCACCACACTATGTTAATGCCTATTTCCCAGAAAATTTGCAGCAAGCGATTGCCTTAAACAAATTAGGGCTTTTACTACACACAAATGGTGATTTTGCTTTAGGAGAAGAGGTTACCAGAGCCCAAGGAGCTATTATGCTTGTTAGGCTTCTGGGAAAAGAGGAAGAAGCCCGGAATTTAAACCTTTCTCATCCATTTACTGATGTCCCGGACTGGGCAAGCATGTATGTGGGTTACTGCTATCAAAACGGCTTAACTAGCGGTATCTCGAAGACAAAATACGGGACTGCCCAAAATATGACTGTCGAACAATATGTAACTTTCATACTAAGGGCACTTGGTTTTAGTGATAAAGATGGCGATTTTACCTTGCCAACCTCACTGCAGAAAGCTACTGAAGTAAATTTCCTAAGCCCGGATGAAGCAGAAAAATTAAAAAATTCAACAAGATTTTTAAGGGATGATTTGGCTCTTATAAGCTATAATGCACTGCTTGCATCACTAAAAGGGAGTGAATTGATATTATCAGAAAAAATGGTCCAAGATAAAATAGTAACTGAGGATGCATTAAAAGAAGCAGGTTTATTGGTGCCGGAAGTTAACGCGGGGGTTGACATAAATACTAATACCGAATTGATTTTTTACTATAAAGGTTGGCTTTATTTTAATACGGATTTCTTTAAAAATAGTTACTTTATGAAAGTAAGGCTGAATGGTACGGGCGGACAACTTGTATTACCTAAACCCGCCAACAAAGTATACGGTGATAACATATTTGTAAAATCTAGTGGTAAAGTTGAAAGATATAATCTTAACGGTGAGCTTTTAAATACATATAATATTACTACAGATTTATTATTTGCATATGATAATTGGTTATATTATAGAGCTCTTCCCTATAGCGACCTTAAAATGCGAAGAATAAGTTTTGATGGTACAACAGATGAAATAGTCTTTGATGGCCCATATAATATATTTAAACAGGTAGACGATCTATGTTATTTAACTGGTATTGCTCCTACTGAAGAAAGCGATGCTTTGGTCTGTTTAAACCTAAAAACCCTTGAATATGACTATTATTTTGCACCGTGGTACGCTTACTATCCTGCTTATTGCGAATATAATGGTTATTTATATTTAGTAAAAGCATCTCCCCCATCTTATTCCAAGGGGCCTCCAAGTGATTATTTATACCAATCTACTCTGTGTCGAACAAGAATAGGGGAATTATCTCTTGAAGAATTATTTGTAATTCCTAATGAGTTACACGAGATAAGCTCTCTAGAAATTTATAATGATAAAATATACTACATTAAAAGAATTTTTGGTTGGCCAGGATACTTAATGTCCTGCAATATAGATGGAACTAACCATAAAATATTATCAGAAATAAAATTACATGGTATTGATGTTATTGGCGATTATTTTATAGATTTAATACTATTAATAGTTTTCGCACAGTCTGTCGAGGTAGCAAGGCAACTCTTTTATATAGTAGACTATGTATTTAATCAATTTTAAAATATTCTTTGAGCTTATCCATTCTAATGCGGGCTTCTTCTTCGGTGAAATATCCCATTTCCTTTAATTCATCCAGAATATTGGCAAGTTTTATATAATGCTCGGTTTATTCCAATAAATTTATTGCATTTATATAATCTTCAATTACTTCATCTACCCCGTCTATTCTTGACATGTCTTCTTTATTAATCATGGAGGCCACTCCAACTATTTTATATGCACCGGCTCTATTTGCTGACATTATGCCAGCCATTGCATCTTCGAAGACCATACATTGATTTATAGGAATTCCAATTTTATTTGCAGCTTTTATATAGATGTCCGGTTCAGGTTTACCCGGGAATGTTCCATCGTTATAGACTACGTTAGAGATATCAAACCACTTCGCCAAATTTAGGTGTTCAAAAAAGAACTTAACATTATTTAATGCTGAAGCTGTTGCAATTGTAAAAGGAATTTGATTTTCTTTTAAGTAATCTAAAAACTCTGATAACCCACTTGCTATTTTAAAGTTATTCTTATCTGCAAGACATAAATTACGGTAGACTATTTCCTTTTCTTCTGTCAATTCATCTACTTCGTTTTTTGACAACTCTCTTTTTAAAAAATATGAAAATGTAACATCTGCATTTCTACCATGCACATACTCATGAAACTCCTCGTCTGTCACATCCCTGCCTGTCTTCATTTTAATAAAAGATCTCCAAGATTCTTCTTGAAGTTCCCCATCATATAGCATAGTTCCATTAAAATCAAATATTACTCCTTTAATATTCATTGCGAGTCCTTTCTGTCGAGAGTTAATTTATACTATTTTAGTAGGATATCTTGAAAAAGTGAGACAAAAAACATTACCGCGCCGCCGCTAAATCTCATCCAGAAATATGTTGCCATGATTAGTATGAGCTTACCAAAAACCTGAATGCGTGTTCTGACACTGATTGTTCTATATATTACACCAAGCTGAAAAAACGGCATAAAGTTTATTACAATAACTAGGATTGAAAAAAGCAGACGAACTTGTGGTGTTGATGTCATATCAACTAATTCCCAGTTCACACCGGAATAAACATAAAGTAAGGTAGGTATAACAAAAAGCAGGTGTGAAACAGCATACGATTTCATAAGAATAACCGGTATTCTGGAACTCACATACTTTTCACTGCGCGTTCCAATCATGATTGCCAGCTCCGAAATAGGAATCATTGTGCATATTACATCAATGGCGCCGACCAATAGGGATAAAATAATAAATAAGAAAAACTTAAAGGTAAGAATCTTGGGATTACCCGCAAAAAAATCTTTTTCGATGAGGTTCTGATAAAAAAACATATCAAATGCCCCAACAAAAAGAAAAGCAAAAATCAAACCTATTATTTTTACAGAAAGCTTTTTATGCACCCAAACCGGAAATAGCAGAAAATCCATAGGGCTTGCGGGTATCTCATCGACTTTTCCCATAAATTCATCCTTAATTAAGCAATGCATTAATTTTAGCATAGTAAAAATTTCTAAGCAATACTACGATAAATACTTTGTTGCCTATTTCTTCACTATAGGCTGACTGAAGGATTGGCTCCACTCCTCATAGCTACTTATTTGCTTTAAGTTGCGCTCAAACACTTCAAATACCTCTTCATTTGCGAAATTGGCTGCCCATACACAGGCACCTGCCAAATTATATTTATGGACAAGAGATGTTTTCATATTCACGGCATCTGCGTCTTCTATCCACATTTGATAGATCTTTCCGTCTTTTTCGTAGGTAGTCTGATATTGTCCTGAAATATCATTCCAAGCAGCTATCGCACCATTTTCCTCAAGTTTTTCCCAAGATGTTTCTACATTGAGAACAATGGAGGAGAGTTTTGATTCTCCATCCTTTTCCTCCATCGACCAAAGCCTTGTGTAAAGAGGAACACCAAGTAGCAGCTTTTCAGGAGGAACCTCTAGAAGAGTTTTCTGAAGATTTTCTTCAACCCATCCAAGCTCGGCTGTCGACCCGGCCTTTGGGCTTGTGCTCCAGTGCTGGTCATAGGTCATAAGGCAAACATAATCCACACTTTCAGCCAACGCTTTTCTATCAAAGCATTTAGACCATGTATCACTTCCGTCGGGAACCGACACATCTACCGAAACGAACAGCCCCTGCTCCTTGGCTAAAGGATAGAATTCTCTAACGAATTGAGTGTATGCATCTTTGTCCTTTTTATATATGTTTTCAAAATCCAGATTTATTCCGTCCAGCTTATACAAAGCAGCATAAGCCAAAATATTACGTATTATCTCCTGCCTCATATCAGAATTATTCAGAATTATGCTTGTTCCCTCAATATCACCAAAGGCATTGGAAAATAACGCCCAAACCTGCCATCCGTTTTGATGGGCATATTCCATATACTCAGGAGTCGCCCTGTTTTTAATGGTGCCCTTCCTATCCACAATTTCAAACCATGTGGGGGATATAACATCGATTCCCGGAGTTGTCGCCTTGGATAATTTGATATTACTTTTTGAGTAGGTCATGTCCCAAACAAGATTAATCTTACCTGAAGTCAGAACAGGAGAATCTATTGTCTCTTCATCGTCGATATAATACTGCTCTCCCGAAACAATCACTTCTTCTTTTTTTACATAACCTAAAGTGCCATCATAAGCTCGCACTCTGTACCATTCATCCTTTTCATCAAATACAATTAAACTTGTTTCTAAAGTATGATCAAGATTAAGTCCTTTTTCACCATGGCCTGTGTATTTCTTTACAATGGGCTCATGAATATTCATTCCCTTTCTCACGAAAGTTTTTGCATCAATGGGCCACGCTGTCCGGTATACAACATTATCAAAATCTATAACTACAACATCGTTACTCTGTATGTAACGAACTGATACTCCATAAAACTCTTTCAAAAAATCTATGGGAAGATAAAGGGTATCATTCTCTTCGACTGCCGGGAATTTAAGCTCCATGGGTTTTTCATTTACTAGCGCATCGAGACTCCCGGTTTTCATTCTGATAACCCGATCTTTAGTAGTAACTGTAACCTTTTGGAGAGCATCATCGTACCAGATGTATTGATCAATATACGCTTTTATTGTATCAAAAGGCAGCAATATCCGATCCCCTTTCAAAATGGGCGGGTATGCTTCCTTTATCCAATCAGCACCGATGACAAGGCTGGTATGTGGTGTGTCAAAAGGATCAACCACTGTTGAATTAGGTGTAGTTCTTACAATATAAACTGCCAGTATCCCGGCAGCAATTAACGACAGCACAAGAGCACCTGCTATTGCTGTAATCCTTCTATTGTTCATGTAACCCCCATTATTAACAGTTTGTAGGCAACAGATGTAAACTGCCTCAAATAAATTAATTAATATTATATAGTATAGTTATATGGGCTTTGTATGGAAAAATGAAGCTATTTCTAATTCCTAAATACCTTTCTTGGAATATATGTAGCAATATTATCAATCATCTTTTCCAAGGGTTCAAAAAGAACAACCGTCTGCTTACCGTTATCCCTCATCAAAATAAACCACACCTCGGCTTCTTTTCTGCGAGATGTGTAGTCCTTCTTATTTTTGCACTCCTTAATGTCTCTGGTGTATTGAGAGGAATTAACCTTGGCGACAATTTCAAAGTCCTGACACTTTGCACTAAGCAGACGCTTCCTCCTCTTCTGATCGATTATTACGTCGATATCCAGATCTCCGTTTGTTAAGGCATATTCATATTCGATATTAAACTTTGTGATTAGTATATATGCCAAATATAAAAGAGCAATAATTAAAAATGTGGAAAACTGAGGAATTAACCTAATCAACAGGTAGCTTATCATTGCGGCAGCACCGACAATAAGAGTGATAAGCAACATCTCTACTATACTTTTTTGCCTCTTTACGATTTTTTCAACGAAAATGTCCATATTAACCCCTCTTCTTTCGTATATTCTATGGCTAATCTGACACCCTAGTATACCAATATAATATCACATTACAGACTTAAAAACCTCATGTATTTTGTAGTCGCCGCTATGTGTCTGCGCAGCATTGATTATGTCTTGTTCAGTTATTCGACCGATTATTTTCATATCATCATTCAGAATATAAATCATATGAAAACAATCATAGTCAAGTTTTTGAATTACATCTATCAAAGAACAATTCCCCATAACGGCAAATTCTCTTACCGGATATACCTTTTTCTTCTTTATCCTTTGTTTTCGATTCAATAAGTTTTCAAGATTCATAATACTCACCGTCTCCTCAAGAAGCCTTCCTCCCGGAATAAACAATGCTGCGATTAAAAAGCTTGGGTTATAATATAATATTAACTGCAAAAGACCTGACACTATAAGGCCGGTCTTTACTATTGACGAAAGCCTTTTGGCAACTTTAAATGTTTTTTTGCTTCCCATTAATTTATATGAAGTTATAATAAAAACTTGTGCCCCATCTAAGGGGTACATGGGCAATAGATTAAAAAGTCCGATTGCCAGATTGGCCTCGAACAAATTAAGTAAAAATCCTTCTGTCTCCAACAAAAAAGCCGCTATAAGGAAATTCCCGAAAGGACCCGCCATATAGACAGCAATTTGTTTTTTGAAGCTCAGTGTATTTCTAAGGCGAGCTCGGATTCCCACTATTGAGGGCGTGAAATCATATAGAGCAACGCCAAAGATGCGAGCTGCAATAATATGAAAGCCCTCATGTATAAGCAAAGCCAATACACACGCCAGAATAATACCTATCAGGGTGCCCCTCCAAAAAATTTAGAACATTGGGTTAAAATATTTTCCACTCCGGTTAAAATGCTATTGGCCTCTATGTGGCTTTCTACTACCTGATTTTTAATATACTCTAACACTTGGGCACCATCGGCTCTTTGCTGTAGAAATACTATAATTCCCAATATTGCAAAGCAAGCTAGCGTTTGTTTTATAATTTTAATGGCAAGTAAGGTAGCTCTGTTATCCTCAATTGCCATACGGTTCGATGCTCCGTATGAAGTAGAGTACCTTCGCTGATAATTGCTTGTATCAATACGTCGCGGGTTATTAGTTTGTTGGGAATATGGTTTAAAACGGAAAGATGGAAAACCTCTATCTTTATCTTCCTCGAGTTTAAAAGAATCGGAGCTCGTTTGTAGCCTTTGATTTCGATAACTATCAAAGTCATTGGCAGACATTTTATTGGTTTCATTAGCACGACTAAAAAAGCCTTCATCTTTGAAAAAGCTCATCTCATCTACGTTACTTATGGGACTTTTTTCTGGTTTGCTTTCTGCGACAAAATCGTCCTCAGAATTATCAAATCCCACCCGACGCCTTTGTATATAGCTTTTATATTTGTCCAGATTTTCAACTTCCGAAGTTTGAGACATTGACGCACACTCCTCGTATTATTTACTCTTTAATCATATGAGGAGATATGCTTTTTATATGAGCGAAATATTTTACTTTTTGACAACAAGATCACGCCAAGCAAAATCGCCGCGTTGAAGTCCGATAACTAAAACCTCAGCAGATGCCAGATTTGTGGCTATGGGAATATTATTCTGATCGCATAAAGATAACATCTCAATAAGGCCACTGTTATCAACTTCTTCAGAATCCATAAAATAAAGGACCAAGTCCATTTCATTATACGCAATACGAGCAATTATCTGCTGCTCGCCAAGCTTACCGTAGGCCAAAGAAAAAACTTCCAGACCGCTTGCCTCAGAAACGATTGCTCCAGTGCGGCCTGTCGCAAAAAGTTTATGCTTTGACAGAATAAACTTGTACGCGATGCAAAATGCCTCCATTAGCTCTTTTTTATTATCATGTGCGATAAGAGCTATATTCATCAATACCCTCCTAACCCAACAACTATTACCTTCCGGCGTTTTTCATGCCCCTTATAGGTATATTGGCCACAAGTGCTGGCACAACTCTTTCTCCGTCATCGCTGTTGGTTTTGGTTAATTGAATATCCAGAGATTCCTCATCAATCTCCATATAGTTTTGTATTACTTTAATAATCTCACTCTTTACCATTTCCAGGAACTGGGGCGATACATTGGATCTGTCGTGTATTAAGACCAGTTTTAGGCGTTCCTTGGCGACATCCTTTGATGTTTCTTTTTTCCTCAATAAGGATTTAATTAAATCAATCATGTCCCATTCACTCCTTATGCCGGCTTAAAGCCTAGTAATTTTTTCATCTTTGAGAAAAGCCCATCGGGAGTACTGAGAACCATAAGAGGAACATCCTCGCCGAATATTCTCCGGGTAATATTTCTATAAGCTTGTCCTGCCAAAGATTTATTATCGTTAACAGCAGGTTCTCCTCTGTTGGTAGATATAATTATGTTCTCGTCATCGGGAACTACACCAATCAGACCGATAGCAAGAATATCAATTATATCTTCTATTGACATCATATCTCCCCGTTTAACCATGTCCTGGCGTACACGATTTACGATTAACTGCGGATTTCTTACCTCATTCGCTTCCAAAAGTCCAATTATTCTATCGGCATCTCGAACTGCCGATACCTCGGGTGTGGTAATAACTAAGGCCCTGTCAGCTCCTGCAATTGCGTTCTTAAACCCCTGCTCGATACCTGCGGGGCAGTCCACAACTATGTAATCATACTCTTTTTTCAGTTCTTCACAGAGAGTAACCATCTGTTGAGGAGTAATTGAGTTTTTATCTCTTGTTTGCGCTGCCGGTAGCAAATACAGGCCGTCATAACGCTTGTCCTTAATAAGTGCTTGCTTTAATCTGCAGGTGCCTTCTATAACATCTACTATATCGTAGACAATCCTGTTTTCAAGCCCCATAACTACATCAAGATTTCTTAGCCCTATATCAGTATCTATAAGCACAACCTTTTTGCCCTGTAATGCCATTCCTGTTCCGAGATTCGCTGTTGTCGTAGTTTTTCCCACGCCACCCTTACCGGATGTGATAACTATAACCTCACCCATTTGTACTTTTCCTCCGATTAACGTATCTTACTGTTAATATTATCTTTTTTCATTCTAAAAGTCAACGTAACCATTAGTCCCATGCCTGTTTTCTATAATTGAACAACTTCAATGATGTCATCTTTTATTTTAGCCAGCTCAGGCTGCATAGAATCCTCTTCTTCTCCCTCGGGCATACGGGCAATTGCCTCGGCTATACGGATTTGAGTAGGCTTGAGATTAAGGGCATATATAAATGCCTCTCTGTCTCCTTGTGCACCGGCATGCACCATTCCTCTCAATGTGCCTAAAACCACTACATTGCCGCTTGCCACAATTTCTCCGCCCGGATTCACGTCTCCCAGGATAACAACGCTTCCGTCATATTCAATACGAGTCCCGCTTCGGATAGTGCTTCTTACAAACTTGCATGTTCCTTCCTCACCATTGGAAAAAAAGGTTTTCCTTGTGGGAATAATGGTCTTTGGCTGGCTATTGGCAACTAAGCTTTTTAATTTGGACTCATCATCTTTTGAAAAACTTTCAATAATCGCTCCGCTTTTTTTGTCCAAGATTCTTTTTATTTCATCTTCCTGTTGGGTTGTTAGGTTAATCCCCCTGTAAGCAACTTTTATTCTAGCGCCTTTAAAAAACCTGGCGGAGCTTTTAATCTTATCCTCTATTTCATTTATAGCCCTTACAAAATCATATTCCTCGGGAATTACAATAACAAGCCCCTCTGAATTACCTTTAAATACAATCCCTTTTGTCTCCTGCTCCATGTAATTAATTCATCCCTCTCTACCAAATAATTTCAATATTATCTAAGCTATCGCTAACCGACTGACTATCTTTTTTTTCATGTAGGCGGAAATATTCCATCATAATATCACCACATATAGGTGCTGTTTCACGTCCCCATACACCATGTTCAACCACTACGGCTATTGCTATTTCAGGATCATCATAAGGGGCATAGCACACGAAAAGTCCGTGTGACGAGGATGTGGCCTCATATCCTGTCTCTGTCGTTCCGGTTTTTCCGGCTACATCAAAGGGAAAATCCTTAAATACATCTGCTGCCGTACCATCTTCCGAATTAACAACAGCAATCATACCCTTTTGTACGCCAGCCAGATTTTTTGGGGAAAGAGGAAGCTGTTCATATTCCTTAGAAGGTTCATAGGTTATTTTTCCCGATTCATCCACAGCCATTTTTATTAGGTGAGGCGTAAACTTTTTACCTCCATTTGCAATTATGCTAACATAATTAGTTAGCTGAATAGGTGTAAAGGCATTATAAAGCTGACCGATGGATGCCATTGCTGTATTGGCAGGATACCAGTCCTCACCAAAGAATTGCTTTTTATACTCTCTTGACGCAAGAGAGCCAATCTGCTCTCCAATCTCAATTCCGGTTGGCCTGCCAAATCCAAAGATTTTTGCCCACTTCACAATATTATCGATACCCGTCTGTACTCCGATTTTGTAAAAGTACATATTACTGGAAGTTTCAAGAGCTCTTTTAAGATTTATACTGCCTTGATTTCCCCCATTATTTCTAAAAATCATATTCCCTATTTCTTCGGTGTATGGTACGTATATTTTAGTATCTGGTGTAATTACGCCGCTTTCAAGGGCCGCAATGGCAGTAAGAGGTTTATAGGTTGAACCTGGTGCGTATTTCCCGGAAGTGGCTCGATTGACCACCGGAGCATCGGGATTAATCCATAATTGATTTATTGCCTCCGCATCGTTCTCAAGAAAAACTCTTGGGTCAAAATCCGGATAGCTTGCCATTGCCAAAACTTCTCCTGTTCTGACATCCATTACAACAACAGCCCCCGCATTGGCATCTCCGAAATTCTTTTTGTGTTTAATGTTTCGGATTCTTTTAATATTTCGCTCTAATGATTCGACGGCTACCTTTTGAAGGTCTAAATCAATGGTAAGGTAAAGGTCATCTCCGGGTTTTGCGGGTCTTTTTAAATATGATGCAGTGGTCTTGCCATTTTCATCGACTTCACGGAAAGTTTCCCCCGTGACACCTCTGAGGGTTGATTCAGCAGCACTCTCAATGCCCATTTTCCCAATTATATCGCTTGCTATATAAGGAACACTTCCCTCAATATTTTTAAGTTCCGCATTATATTTATCCATTTCTTCCTTCGATATAATGCCGGTATAACCTAAAACATGGGAGACAATTTTTGCATTTTCATAGTACTCACGGTAAGGCTTAATAAAAGTAGTAACACCTCTTAATTCAAAACTCCTTTCTTCCAACTCACTCATAGCTTCTACCGATATATCATCGGCTACGGTAAGTGGATTACTGATTTGAGGCTTGCTAACCAAAATTTCATAGCGTAGCTGCATAATTTTAAAGGCCTCTTCATCAGTGTAAGTTGAATCAATTTCAAAGGTCTTCTCCTTTAAATAATCGAATGCCTGACTGGCTGTTATAATGAATTCAACATCAGTCTCACTCAAAACTATTGCTTTAATAAAATTCTCCGGGTTATCGGTATTAAATCTGATAGGATTAACTCCTAAATAATTGTTTAGCCTGCTTTTAATTTTTTTCCCGTCCCGCTCCAATATCTTAATTAACTCCATAAGCATCCGATTTTTTTCATCGTTGGGCATATTAATATCAACATATTGAGCGCAATAACCCATACGGCTTCCGGCAATAGGAACACCATTTCTATCAAAAATATCGCCCCGTTTTGGATAAATTACGCCTGTGGCTGACAGACGGTAAACGGCTTCTTCCCGGTGGCTTTGCCCTTCTACTATTTGAATTTTTGCAAGGTTATAGATGATAGCCAGTGCAGCTACTATTATAAAAACAGCCATTATTATGTATCTGTCTAGTCCTTCATGTTTATTATCATGTTTATTATTCATGTTGAAAGCCTGTTCCTCCTTCTGTCAACACTGTCAAGAAGATTGTACGCTACGCTGACAGGTTTAAAAAGTGGTAAAATAATGATGCTGTTGTAAATAGCCTCAGGGATAATTACAGTTCCAAAAAGATAGGGTAAATAGTTGTATCCTCTAAACATAAACGTAATAAGAAAAAACAGCATTTCTATTACTACAGTCGAAGAAAAAGTAAAAGTAACTAAAACCAAAAACTTCTCCCTATACAGCTTTTCATTAATCATTGATATCGGAATTGATACTAAAAAGAACAGTAGCGCATACCAACCTAAGGTCTTACCCATAAGAATATCCATGGTAAGACCAAAAAAGAGCCCCATAGTGGCACTCTCTACAGTGCTTCTGAGCAAAGCAACAATAACCATCATAATGATTAATATATTAGGCCGGACATTGAATATCTCAATATACTCCAAAAGCGTGCTTTGGCAAAAAGCCGTTATCCATATTAATATTACAGCCGCAACAACCCTGTATTTCACCTTTTCCCTCAAGCTTTCTTACTGCTGTTTTTTTAGTACAATTACTTCCTCAAGGCGCTTAAAATCAACAACGGGTTCAATAATCGCATAAGAGTCATACTGCCCCTCGTTACTGATAACACTGACTACCTTGCCTATAATAATTCCCTTCGGATATATTCCTCCAATACCAGAGGTTTCAATGGTATCCCCGGGCATAACATCTGTGTTTGGCGGTATGTAATCTGCCCTGCACAAACCCTTTCCTCTGAGTTCCACATCTCCTCTGACAACGATAAGATCACGAGATTTTGAAAGTCTTGCACTTACGGTGCTGTCAATATCAATAATGGAGACAACCCGGGAGGTTATTAAGTCTGTTTTTGATACCCTGCCAACCAGGCCATAGGCCGTGATAACCGGAGAATCTGTAGTGATTTTATCATTTTTGCCACGGTTTATGGTAAACACTTCAAACCAGTTACCCGGGTCCTTAGCAATGATACTACAACCAACAAACTCGTATTCTTCATATTGGTTCTTAAAATTAAGAGCATCTCTTAGCTCTTTGTTTTCTTTCTTTAGCTTGTCTAAATCCAGAAGCTCCTGCTCTAACTCGCTTATCCTTTTTAAATGTTCTTCATTGGCGGCTTTTGTGGCCTTAACATCCTCAAAATAACCAAAGAAGTTGCTGATTTTTTCGCTGACAAAAGTAAAGGCTTTCTGTATAGGAGCCGCAGGCACGCTTATAATATTACCGATTACGTTGACCCCGCTCTTCTCACTATGGGACACAGCCACAAGCGCTAGCAGAATAACTATAACAAGCGCAAGAATA
>JAAYNX010000195.1 GCA_012520615.1 Clostridiaceae bacterium
GAAATCAAAGATTTCGAACGGGTGCCCGAGAGCATTGATACTCCGTATGAATAACCTCACCCGTTACCGAAATCAAAGATTTCGAACGGGTGCCCGAGAGCATTGATACTCCGTATGAATAACCTCACCCGTTACCGAAATCAAAGATTTCGAACGGGTACCCGAGAGCATTGAATCATTAAGCAGCTACCGCCTGTAAAACAGGCGGTTCCGCCGTCTGACGACGGCTTACGACAATAAATTGTCATAGCTGAACTTATGATATAATATTTTTGGCTCTGCTGCTGACTGTGGAGAAAAGATACAGGAAAAACCTTTTATCAGGAGAAAAAGAATGGACGAAAATTACTTGCCGGCTTTATTAAAATGTGAGCTTTTTACTAATATAGGAGAGGACGAACTGAAGCCGCTTTTAGGTTGCCTTAAGCCTTTATTTCAATGCTACCCTAAAAATGCTATTGTTGTTAGAAACGGAGAAAGGCTGGATAGCCTGGGGATTGTTCTTGAAGGTGAAGCCTCTGTTTATAAAGAGAGCATTTCGGGAAACCGGGTTCTGCTAAAAAATATCGGTATCGGTGAGATGTTTGGTGAAATTGCGGTTTTTGCTCGTCAAAACGAGTGGCCGGCCTTGGTTCAGGCAATTACTCCGTTGACGGTTTGCTTCATTTCTAAAAACAAAATAATAGATCAGTGTGAAAATGTATGTAAATGGCATAATCATTTGATAAACAATATGCTGGGCTTGGTTTCGGAGAGAGCGTTGATATTGAGTAAGAAGATGGAGTATATCTCCATAAAAACTATGAGATCAAAGTTAAGCACATATATTTATGAACAATACCTAAAGAGAAAAACACCAACTTTGACCTTACCTATGAACCGCCAACAATTAGCTGACTTTTTGAATGTCTCCAGGCCATCTATGTCGCGGGAACTTTCAAGAATGCGGGATGAAGGTATTATTGACTTTCATCAATCGGCTGTGAGAATTCAAGATATCGAAAAATTAAAAGAATTTTGCGAATAAATAGCTGAAAGGGGATTAGCACAGATGAACGAAAAGAATAAAGATATTGCAGCCAGAGTAAAGGGTTTAAGGCTTTTATCGGGGCTTTCGGTTAAGGAAGTTGCAAAAGTTTTTGACATTAGCCCTACTCTCTACGAACAGTATGAAAATGGAGAGGATGATATTCCGGTTAGCCTTTTAAATGAAATATCAAATTATTTTGAAGTGGATATGACAGAAATTCTTACAGGAGTTTCACCGAAGCTTCGTGATGTTTGTTTGGTTAAGAAGGGGGAAGGGTTAAGGGTTGAACGCTATGACCAATACGAGTTTCAAAGCCTAGCCTATAAGTATGCAAAGAGAAAAATTGAGCCGCTCCTTGTAACGCTTAAACCAGGAAAGACCCCTGAAATGGTCTCCCATAAAGGGCAGGAGTTCAACTATTGCCTTGAGGGGCGTATGAAGGTAGTAGTGGGCAAGGATGAATATATTCTAGAGCCCGGCGACTCACTTTATTTTAACTCGCTGATACTTCACAAAATGCTTCCTTTGGACGAAAAAGAAGCTAAATTTTTAACGGTGATTTTACTTTAGGAGGATACAAAAGATGAATCTTGTACATCGCTATTTAGAGAGAGAAACCTTTACAAACTATGAGGACTTTGCTAAAAATTTAAAAATAAATGTTCCCGAATCATTTAATTTTGCTTATGACATTATTGACGAATACGCCAGATTAGAGCCGGAAAGGCTGGCTTTGGTATGGTGTGACGATACGGGAGAAGAAAAGCGTTTCACATTTGCGGATTTAAAATTCTGGTCGGATAAGACTGCTAATTTTTTGAAGAAAAATGGAATCAAAAAGGGCGACAAAGTAATGCTTATATTAAGGCGTCGCTATGAGTTTTATTTTTTCTGCTTTGCTCTCTGTAAAATCGGAGCCGTATATATCCCATCAACCAATCAGCTTAAAGAAAAGGACATAATATATAGAAACAATGCCGCAGGTGTCAAAATGATAGTGGCATATAACTGCTCTGAGATTATTGATTGTGTCAACAAATCGCGCAGTGACTCGGAAACTCTTGAAAGCACTGTATTAGTTGGAGGCGCTCATGAGGGTTGGCTTAATTATGACGAGGAAATAAAAAGCGCTTCACATATTTGGGAGAGACCTTTAGGAAGTGAAGCAACAAATAATTCTGACCTTATGCTGATTTACTTTACATCGGGCACCACCAGTATGCCAAAAATGGCATGTCATGACTTTACTTATCCTTTAGGACATATTGTAACAGCAAAATATTGGCACAGAGTAGTAGAAAACGGACTTCACCTTACAGTGGCTGAATCAGGCTGGGCGAAGTTTGGCTGGGGAAAGCTATACGGGCAATGGATTTGCGGCGCTGTACAGTTTGTTTATGATATGGAGCGCTTTGATGCCGACGGACTGCTCAAAATGATTGAGAAGTACAAGCTTACAACATTTTGCGCCCCTCCGACTATCTACCGTTTCTTAATTCAGCAGGACCTTTCTAAATATGATTTGTCTTCTCTGGTTCACTGTTCCACTGCAGGCGAACCTTTAAACCCTCAGGTGTTCTACACATTTGAGAAGGCTACAGGGCTAAAGATACTGAACGGCTTTGGCCAATCAGAATCAACTGTTATGGTAGCAAATTATGAATGGATGGATATAGATCCGGGTGCTATGGGAAAGCCAAATCCCATTTACAATATTGATGTTGTGGATGAGGATGGAAAATCAGTTCCGGATGGTGTTGAGGGAGAACTGGTTGTAAGGGACGTAGACACAAATAAGCCTGTGGGGCTCTTTAACGGCTATTTTAAAAATGAAGAGGCTACAAATAAGGTTTGGTATGATAATACATATCACACCGGTGATGTCGTATATAAGGATGAGCACGGGCTATTATGGTTCGTAGGAAGAAACGATGATGTAATAAAGGCATCCGGCTACCGCATAAGTCCATTTGAAGTAGAAAGCGCACTAATAGAGCATCCTGCCGTAGTAGAATGCGCTGTAACTGGTGCTCCGGACCGCATTAGAGGGACGGTAGTTAAGGCAACGGTTATTCTGGGTAAGGGCTATACTCCTTCTGATGAATTGAAGCATGAGATACAGATGTATGTTAAGAATGTTACTGCTCCATATAAATA
>JAAYNX010000011.1 GCA_012520615.1 Clostridiaceae bacterium
GCCCACTCCTTATCATACGGTCATCTCCCATAAAAGTATTTGTCACACTTTATGGTAAACCGTTGGTTTGGTGTGGGTCAATTCTTGTCCGGCGCTATGGGTCAATTATATCCCGGCGGTGACAGTTATGTTTTCAATCTTTAAGCAGCCTTTATTTAACATCATCAATAATCAATAACCCTAATCTATAATCTATAATCTATAATAAACCATTGTGTTTTAACAATAAAACATCGTCAAAAAAATTATAAGGCCTACCACCACTTTAATCAATGTAAATATCGACCATGTATTTTATTGTAAACCGAGCCGGACGTTGACCCATATCTACAATATAAAGTATACTATATGTGAACATATGTTCTTCAAGAAGGAGATTATTTTGGCTAAAAGTATAGATAAAAAAGAACCTTTGACCGAACAAAATGAGCCGCTCCGTTTTAAAACTTCGGTACGAAACTTAGTTTCATTCTCTGTAAAGGATGATGCCCTTTGGAGCTTTTCTTCATATCGTCTGGCTAATGAGGGTTCCTTAGCGCATGTTCAACTTCAAACCATAAACAAGGCTAATGGAAATTACTCATCGGAGGTACATCTTTCCCACTCTTTTGAAGCAATGAATTGTGTTTTAGAATTAAGCGGAAGAGCAGATGGTATTTGGAGGCTTGACGATAAGGTTATTGTTCAAGAAATTAAGACATCTGCAACTCCATTATCCGAAATAAATGAGAATTTCAGTGAGGCTCACTGGGCGCAAGGTAAGTGTTACGCATACCTTTTATCTGTTATAGAGGATATCGGCGAGATTACCGTACGTCTCACATATTATGACCGGGAGAAAAACGAGGAAAAGTCCTTTGACAGAACTTTCAAACAAGACAAGCTTCAGCGTTTTTTCAAAACACTTATCCATCCTTATCTGGCTTGGGCACTTTCCCAAGAAAAATGGAAAGAAATCCGCAACACGTCTATTGAAGGGATTGTCTTCCCCTATCCTTCATATAGGAGGGGGCAAAAGCTTCTTGCGTATAATACCTATAAATGCATAGAAGATAATAAGCGCCTTTTTGTCCAAGCTCCCACGGGGATAGGAAAAACCATGGGTGTCCTATATCCTTCAATTAAGGCTCTAGGTGAAGGAAAGCTGGATCGGCTTTTTTATGCTACCGCAAAAACTACCACCAGAGGCATAGCCGAAGCGGCATATAATATTCTCGCAGAGCAAGGTCTGCGTCTAAAGGTGCTGACTCTTACCGCAAAAGAAAAGATATGTCTCAATGATGAGAAAAATTGCAGCCCCGATAAATGTCCTTTTATATTAGGCTATATGTCGCGCTCAAGAAAAATTGTGAAGGAGCTTCTTAAAAAGCATGATTTTTTCCCAAGAGAAGAAATAATCCGAGTGGGATTGCGCCATGGCATTTGTCCATTTGAGCTAAGTCTTGACTTGGCTTTAAGTTGCGACCTAATTATCTGCGACTACAATTATATATTTGATCCTAGAGTTTACTTGAGGCGCTTTTTTGACCAAAAGGGACGTGAAAACTACCTTATAATGATTGACGAAGCCCATAATCTTTTTGACCGTGCCAGAGGCATGTATTCGGCAGAATTGAATGTTAGAATACTGTCGGATATCTCAAAGGAAATAAAAAAGGATTTGCCCGTAATAAACAAGGAAATAAAAAAGCTTAAGAAAGCACTTTCTGAATTCGAAAAGCAACCAGGAGAACTTATGTTGGAAGCAGGGGGTGTAAAATACAATACATCAACTGACGCTCCCCTTTGTCTTAAATCTCCTATTGAAGAATTTATACTCGCTACTGAAAGTTGGATATCTGGTGAAAGGCAAGATAAGCCATATACCGATAAGCTGGTAAATCTTTTCTTTGAGGTTCTTCATTTTAAGAATATCTTTGAAATATATACTGATCAGTATCGCACACTAATGACCGGAAAAAAGACCGGGTTTGGAATAAAATTGGTATGTCTTGATCCCGGAACAATGCTAGATCGTAAAATGTCTGCCGCAAAAAGTACAATCCTATTTTCAGCAACCTTGTCTCCACTTTGGTATTTTAAAAGCATTCTAGGCGGCAGGGACGAAGATATCACCCTTCGGCTTCCCTCGCCTTTCCCTCGTGAAAACCTATTGGTTTTTAATGATGATTGTATTCAAACCCGTTTCAGGCATCGGGAAAAGTATTTGGAATCAACTGCACAAGCCATATATAAATGGTCGGTCTCACACAAAGGAAACGTTATCGTTTTCTTTCCCTCGTACAAATATCTTCTTGATGTATTGGAGATATTTAAAACTATGGCTCCGGATTTTGAAATACTATGTCAGGATCGTGAAATGGATGAGCTTTCAAGAGAGGATTTTATAAAAAAATTCGATGATTTCGGTAATACAAACCGTATTGCATTCTGTGTTATGGGCGGTGTTTTCAGCGAGGGTATCGACTTAGCAGGTGAAAAACTTACCGGGGTTATTATTGTCGGTGTTGGTCTGCCGCAGGTATCTCCAGAGCTTGAAATTATGCGTGAATATTACCATAATGAAGCCGCATCGGGTTTTTCGTATGCATATACCTACCCCGGGCTTAATAAGGTGCTGCAGGCAGCAGGCAGACTTATAAGATCTGAATCTGATCGGGGAGCCCTTTTATTGGTTGATTCACGGTTTTCTTCGCCCGAGTATTTAAATCTCTTGCCACAAGAATGGCATCCCATTCCGAAAAAATCTCAGGGACTGCTTATGGAAGATTTTATCCGCAATTTTTGGGATAAGACAACGGATGGTTAAAATATTCCTAAGAACTTTTGTGTTACCTTTACTTTTACACGGCTTATAGTATCGGCCGTAACAACATACGCTATATCATCGCTTGCTAGATATACCCCTTTAACGTCTGATTTTGCGGTATAGCGGTCCATAATCTGACCATCCTCATTGATAAATAGTACCTCAGACTCGGCTATAATAGCCGCAGTTTTCTTTTTAGAAGATATACCTGTCACCTTTGCGTCTATATCAAAATGAGTTTTTTCAGTTCCGTTATCATTGTATATTTTCAATGTAGTTAAATGGCGTCTATCTCTTGATAATACTTCACTATTTAGAAGAGCCACTACTGGAAATTTCCCTCTTATTACATTTGCCGCCGTTATGGAAAACCCATCGAAATTATTTTCCCATACTGTTCTAAATCCATTATCAATAGCCATTATGCTATTTTCACCATAAACAAAGAGTCTTTCTTCTGCCATTGGAAAACTACCCCCGAATATTTCACTCTTCCCTTTTATACTGGCTTTTTGATTCATGGAAGGATCTAAAAATTCGAAGAGACCATTGGCCTCAAGACCGGATACCTCTATGCTGCTGACTGCAAAGGAAGCTTTATTAAACTCAGGATAGTTCATGATAGCGAAAGGATAATAATTGGATACCGTCCTGAAAGAAATTTCTTGGCCATCCCTGGAATAGGCACGAATTGTTCTTTTATAGCCTGATTGCTCACTTTCGGTAATTAAAAGAATCCAAGTGTCTGAAATGCTTGCGTTTACTATAATTTCATCAATATTCTTTTCCCAAGCAATTCTATTATTCATTATCAATGCAAAATAGTGACCTGCTAAATCTGCCACTAATGTATCATCTAAATATGATTGAACAAAAGGTTTTTTTAGGCTGACGGGAATATATGCTTTTTCCATACCATCAGGGTCTACTATCTTAACCGAGCTGATCGAAGCAACTACCAAATTATTAGATACGGTGGTACAATGTATGTTTTCACTTTTGTCAATTGTCGCAACGGTTTTTACAGTCTCTTTAAGAGTATCGATTTCACTGGAACCAACAGTGAAAATACGGTTATATAAACCCGTCACACCCTCTTTTAAAACATCCAATGGATTTATGTCCAAGAATGAATATAGAGTAACCCCCGCTACTATTATCACTATTAATAGAAACAGGGCCAGCTTTAATAAACTGAAGCCCTTTGTATTGTTAGTATTCTCTGAACCCATCTATAAAGCGATTCCCCTTTGTTAATCCTGAAAACAATTAAGTGTTTCCAACGCTTTTGTATATTGCTTGTCATTATTTATTCTTAGCTCACTCAAAGTATCATTAAGTTCTTTTAATGTACTCAAATCAATTTTCCCGGTTGTTGGCAGCCTATTGTCGGCTTGAAATTGTTTCACAGACTCTACGGTGTCATTATCATAAAGTCTGTCAGCTTTTTTCAAATAACCTGCAGCTTTTAATATTCTCTCGGCGTTATATACGTTGTTATCATAAGCATTTAACTCAATCGGATCCTTAACAGGCCCTACCTTCGACAAATCAATCTCGCCGGGATATATGGGATTCGGCTCTACAAATGCAGGTTTAAGCCCTATCCCATTAATGAATCTTCCTCTAGGTGTCAGATAGTGGCCAGTTGTAAGTTTAACAGCACCAATAATCTCATCATCATCTAACCATACCCCGTGATTGCTCAGCCACTCAATATTTGTAACGTAATTGCCTCCGTACATTTTATTGTATTTATTATATGCCTCGGGAGTCAGAATTGAAAACATATTCTGAAATACTCCTTTACCATATGTTGTCTGCCCTATTAAAAACCCTACTCCCGAATCTTCAAGAGCACCAGCCAAAATTTCAGAAGCGCTTGCCGAATTTTCATCCACTAAAACCGCTATTATATAATCAGGATGATTTCCATAGGAATAAAACACTTGGTCATCAAATTTTTCTGATTTATAATCCAATGTAGTAATTATTCCTTTAGGCATAAGTTTTCTTGCTACGGACACAGCTTCGTCGACATAACCACCGGGGTTTCCACGTAAATCAAGGATAATTTTTTTAATATTGGCATTATCCATTTCTGAAATTGCCTCGTCAAACTCTCTGGATGTGCCCTTATCAAAATTATCGATTGATATATATCCTATACGTCCCTCAATTCTATATTTAACTGACTTAATTATAACTGATCCCCTGGTAACGAACAAATCCATCTTCCATCCGTCACGAATAACAGTTAACCTTACTTCGGTTCCGGACGCTCCTCTTATAAGCAAAGCAGCGGATGTAACATCCATGCCTTCAACACTTTCACCATCAACAGCGATAATAATATCACCAGTATGCAAACCTGCCTTCTCAGCAGGCGAGTTTTCATACACTTCAACTACTTTGATTCCATCATCACTTTCCTGTAGTGCCACTCCAATTCCCTGATATGAGTTACTAAGGCTATTAATTAAGGCCATAGTTTCTTCTTTGTCGTAGAAAGCGGAGTAATCATCCAATTCTGAAAAAATACCCTTTAAAACCGAAATCAGAGCCTCTTCATCGGTAAGACCTTCATAGTACATTTCTGTCATAAAGCCAATCATGGCTTCCATGTACGAACCATATTCCTGAGCACTTGCCATTGGGGAAGCAGCAAAAATAAAGCATATGACTAATATAAGACTTATATACCCTTTAAGTTTTTTCATAAGAATTCCTTTCGATTTTCTTTAAAAATCAATCATCCTATCTCTGTAGTCTTTTATCAACTCGTCGCCCATGTAATTAATCAAATCGAATATTAAATTGGCTGCATTTTCGTTTGTCAAACGATTAGATGGATTAAATCTGCCCATATAATCTGGTTCTATTATTCCCAAAACTGATGCCACAGATGCAGAGTTGCGTGCGTAAGTAGGAATACTGTCATTATCAACAAACGGGGTTGTTGTTGACGGGTAAGGAGCAAGGTTTTCCAACCCCAAAGCCGAAACAATCATCTTAATTGCTTCCGCATTGGTGATATATTCATTAGGTCCAAAGTTACCATTCCCATTTCCTTTAGTTATGCCTTTTTGGTAGGCTTTTTTAATTTCTTCATAGTAAAAATCGCCCGGTTCTATGTCTTTAAAAGGTGATATTTCGGGAGCCTTTTTACTTGAGGTTCTTCTTGTATTCACCATAGCTGTTCTTACATCCGGATCTGTGGGGATATCTTTAAGAGCGTTCATTAAGATACCTACAAACTCTCTTCTGGTTAAATATCTTCCCACTTTAAAATTCGACCCGGTTCCCGGCAGAATCTCAAGGCCAAACAAAATACTGATTGGTTCCTCTGCCCAATGACCATTCAGATGTTTAATATCCGGAACCATTAGACGGGAGAGCTCCATTTGGGTGCTAAGGCTCTGAGTATCAGTATATGTCTTTAAAACATCTGTTGGAAGACCATTCTTATCGAATTCGGGGAATCTTGCTGTGTAATCTAAGGTTGATTCCATCCATTTTTTATTAACATATCCTCCATCGAAGCTTATCTGGGTAGGCTCGTTTTTTGCATAATGGACCTGGTTAAGAGTTGCGCTTGATACAACAATTTCAGCAACTCCGCCCCATTTTACAGAGGGAGTTGTACTTTTTATATCTGTTTCCACCATCACATTTATTCTCTGGGTTTCGGTGCTGCTCCAATACTGATCATAAGCATATGTTCTTCCCGAAAGAGTAACTGTTACTCTGTCTTTAGTTAAATCGGTTCCGATTGCATATACTTTTTTTTCTGAAAATTCGCCAGTATGAAAATTTATGGCAGCCTTAGGATCGGTAATCATGGATTGGGTAAAACCGGATTCAATAAGGCGGAAGGTTTTTCCTCCTACATTAATAACCTCAGTGGGTGTACGGCTTAGTTTAGTGGATTCGGTTATCTGCCCGTTTAGCTTGGTTTCTCTGGTTGTGGTATAAATCACAACCCTGTTCATAGTAATATCAGATTCTGTATTTGCAAGCTTATATGTATATGTGGAGGTAACCACATCATTCTTATCTGTTTTCTTTATAGTTAAGGTTCCTGTCAGCTTAACAGGTACTCCGGTTAAAAAGCACATTTCGGTATACTCATATTCACTTTTCTCAATGGGGTCCTCTACAGAAATTCCTCCTGCATATCCCATTGTACCTTCAACGGCCATCACGTTAAGCGGAGTAACCGCAATAATTAACATCAGTATAATTGTAAATATTTTAATATAACATTTTCTCATGATGCAAACCTCCATAATACCTTATTGACACAGAACAATAATGCCCTCACCGCTTTGACTGTGGCGGATAATTCTTACCTCATCCCCCGGCTTAATCAGGGAAGTTGTGCCTATAATTCCATTCTTGATTACTACTGAATTAAATGGAATAGTCACACTAAGGTCAGGGCTACCTTCCCAAACATAATTTTCATCATTATAAATTCTCGCCTCTGTAAGTTTTATAATTGAAGTAGTAACTGTTTCTTCGGCTCCGTCAATATTTTCTCCGCTTTCCTTTGTAAGGCTTGCCACACGACCCATAACCGGTTCATTAGCATATGGAGCTGTGCTTATTAAGTGGATTTTACTGCCCTCTGCCACTATATAAACTGTCTGGTTTATATATGCCGAATCAAAATTACGTATGTTGCCCACTCCATCGGCCTCAATTAGCCTGCTGGAGGCAAGATCAATATCAAATGTTTTTGGTGTATTTGTAAATTCCCAGCTCACTTGATTGAGTTGTACAAATGATTCAACCGTAACGGTCTTTAGTGGTTCTATATTTTTAATACGCCCCCTGTATAGAACAAGAGAATTTTGATAATCAGATTCGCTTACAATTACATTTGCTGTGTACTTGTTTTCATATAGAGATTTTTCCATTGAAATTGCTAAAGAGTCCAATGTATTCAAAGCGCTTACATCAACCAATCTGCCATCTTTTATTGCAATAGTATCTTTATCAAAGCCAATTATATCGGATGAGTATTCCAGTTCCAGCAGCCCTCCGTCGGTCATGCTCAATAGATTGTCCTTAGTCGTTACCTCATATCCGGAAGTGCCCCGGAATGAAGCTGTAACAACTTTATCTATTCCGTCATATGCCTTTTGAGTTGCAAAATATACCATCCCTGCCGGTCTTCTCGGAGGCATTTCTTTATAATCGCTGTTGTACATGAATCGTTGAATTCCCATATTCGAAGTGGCTTCCCATCTTCCGTTAATGAATTGTTCAACTCTCGACACAGCAATTGAGGTGTTAATGCTGTCAAAAAACTCAACATTCCCTCTATATATGCCGGTAACCGGCCTTGTTCTCTTTTCTATATCAATACCGGCGATATCTATATTTGCACCGTTTGTCTGAACCAGCACTCTAACCCGGTCTCCTACTACAATATCCGAAACAGTACCGGGCCGATTATGTTTATAAACAGGTAGGGTTGACGATAAAGGATAATTTACATATGTACCATCATCTTTTTTTAAAACCAGCCAAGTTGCTCTCTTTGAATATACTGTACCGTAAACTGTTTCATAATAGCTTTTAACACTGATTTTTTCTATGTAACCATCCTTATCAAGCTTTATGAAAGCCATATCACCGGGCTTAATATTATCAACGCTGACTTCATATCCATCTCTTAATACAGGGATTTCATATCCGTATGTAAAATTACGCAGGCTAACAAGCCTTTCAAATTGGTCAGGATTTACACCTGATCCATCTTCAAAATATAGAGTGATATAACCCAGTGAGGGGTTATTTTCCTTGACAACACCGCTAAAATGCCCCTCTTCCTCAACCTGACCGGGTTTATATGTATCAGCAAAGGTATAATTACCCGAGCCATAGCCTGGTAAGATGGATAATGTCAATATAAGAGCTAAAATAAGGACTGCTTTTTTTGACCGCATTCGATTGCCTCCAATGTAATAATCCTAAAAGATTTATCGGCAATTAGAAGAAAGATGTAAACGGAATCTCTTTTACGCTTTTATGACAATTTATGAAGTTTGCCGCGTTTACTTTTAAATTTTATCTCTGTTATTAGCATACCCGATAGTATTAGAAGACTGCCCAAAATTGTTTGGATTGTCAGGGTTTCTGTGTTTCCGTGAATATCTGGAACAATCAAAGCGAAAACTGCACCGAAAACCGGTTCACAGGTTAAAAGCAATGCTGTTCTGGTTGGTGTTGTATATTTTTGAGCTATGGTCTGAACACCATATCCTAAAGCCGTGCCCATTGCCCCTGTAAATAAAATTGTAAGGATGATTCTGGAATTAAATACTATTGGCGTAGTATTGGCAGTTGTACCCGTATATACCACCCAGGTAAGCAAATATAATACTGCAGCACTTGCAACTTGTATAAAAGCTAATTGATAAATATTCATATCCGATGCATACTTATCAATGAAAATTATTTGAAGAGCAAAACACAGGGCACAAATAAGAGTTAATGTATCACCTATTACCCAATTACCTTGAAAACCGGCAATGAAGAAAAGCCCTAATGCTGCTAAGAATACTCCAATAACTGCGTTTATCGGAGGCCTTTTTTTAAGCAGTAATACTGAAATTATAGGAACCATTACTACATTAAGACCCGTTATAAAGGCCGAGTTTGAAGCTGTCGTTGTTTTTAGCCCCAGCACTTGAAGCATCATCCCTGCATAAAGCATTAGCCCGATTAAAGAGCCACGCATTATATCACTAAATTTCATACCTTTGAGATGTTTGTGAAAAATAATAGCCATAATAGTTGCCGCCACTAAAAATCTCATGGCAAGATATGCGTAAGCCGGAATATCCTCCGATATGTTTTTCATTATGATAAAAGATGAACCCCAAATCACTGTGATGCTGAGAATTGATAAATCTGCCTTTAGTTGCCTGGTCATATGTCTCCCCTTTAAGTTTTACTGCCTTTAAACGTAATTTAACCACCGGATATCCGGTGGTTAACCTGCTAAACAGGACATCTTTATTCTCGTTACAATTATACGCCTTATGCATGTATTGTCAACATCAGGCGAATCTCATTTGATTATCATTGAAATGAACTTATTAAACCACGATAGTACTATTGAATGTGTATAGGATTCAGGAACCTTTACGATGTTTAAAGAACCCAACATAGGAATAGCGAACACAAATGCAACATAGCAGATCAATATTCCTACAGAGAAGCCAACAGCCATACCGGCGGTTCTGTTTGCTGTCCCTAATATAGCACTGGTACTTAAAACCTTTGTTAAAATCTTTCCAACGATTACAATCAATAGTTTTATCAGAATGAATAGAATAATAAACGCCACAACTTTTAATATTGTAAACGCAATAAAATCATTTACGGTAATAACAGTTTCTGAGTACATATTTCCTGTTTGAGCTGCCGTATTTGTAGCTGTCATTAATTGCTTTAACAGAGCATTTTGCGAAACTGCTGCTTCAATCTCCGGAACTTTGTTAATAAAACTCAATGCAGGCTCAGATTGAGCCTCAGAAATTTTAAAGCTTCCTATTGAAGAAATAGCCGGTATTATCTCATTTAGTTTATTAGTGATTGTATCGCCTAAAGTAGTTTTTTGCATAGCTATAAGGGTAAGCTTAGGGGAAAACAAATAAGCGGCAAAAAGTCCTACTAAATATCCTGCCAGACTGAAGACAGTATTTATTAATCCTTTAATGTAGCCTTTTAGCCCAAATAGAGCTATAATAATTACTATTGCATAGTCTACCCAGTTAAAATCAAATTTAAGAAGTAAATCTGCTGCTATAAATAGAACAACAGCCAATAGCAGAATGATTAGCGGGAGACTATTCATAGCGGCGGCTGCTGGTTTTGGTTTTCCATTACTTTGGCGCAAGATCACACCCCCAAAAGGTTTTATTATGGCATAGGGTATCATCGGGAAGCACTAGTAGAAATTAAGTGTACTTATCTAAACAAAGATAAATTGATACCTAAAAACAGAAGAATTGATACAATCAATATACTGATTTTTAAAGCGTTTTTACTTAATAGCAATGTAGAATCCTCCTTTTATATGTATCCTTTTTTCTAGGTGATATTATAACACTAGGATAAATATTTGTAAAATATTTTTAAAAATACTGTAATATTTTCTATGTACGAGGTGATTACATGCCCTTTGACGGCATATTGACAAATAAAATAGCACAAGAGCTAAACCTTACTCTTCTAGGAGGACGAATAGGTAAAATACATCAAATCGGACGGGATGCTATTGTAATCCAAATACGCGCAGCCGGTGAAAATCACAGGCTGTTGCTTTCATGCAATGCATCATCTGCCAGAATCCATCTTACCGATAGACAATTTGAAAACCCCGCTACTCCTCCTGTTTTTTGCATGCTCCTACGAAAACATTTTTCTGGCGGCATAATAAAAAGCATTTTGACAAGCGGATTTGAACGTATTATTACAATTGAAGCTGAAGTCACTGATGATTTAGGTGACCGCAGCATGAAAAGGCTTGTAATTGAGATAATGGGACGCCATAGCAATATTATTATTCTAAATAAAGGTAATTTTATAATTGATGCCATGAAGCATGTTGATAGCGAAGTAAACCGTGTTCGTGAGTTGCTTCCTGCAAGGGCTTATGCGCTTCCTCCCGCCCAGGACAAACTTGATCCGGCTTCCGGTGATACCTTGGATAAACTAATTAAGGCCGCTCCCCAATGCGGAAGAAAGGTTGAGTCCTTCCTTCTAGACAGGTTGAAGGGCTTTTCCCCGGTATTGTGCCGGGAAATATGCTTTCGTGCTGAAATTGATGAATCCATCCCGGCTAATGAGCTAACTTTTCATGAGCTTTTAAGATTGACAGAATCTTTAAAAAGTATGATGGACGAACTATCGAAAGCAGAAACCAGTCCAAACCTCATTTATGATGATAATACGGGAAAACCAATTGATTTTCATTGTATCAGGCTACATCAATATTCTTCATATAAAACATTTGATACCATAAGCAAAGCCGCGGAAGAATTCTTTGCTTTAAAAAACAGTAAAGAGTTTAATACACAAAAGACTAAAAATCTACTTAATAAAGTCTCAAAGCTTTTAGAAAAAAGCGAAAAGCGGCTGGCTATTAATTTGCAGACCTATGAGGAAAACAAGAATTATGATGACTTGAGATTATCTGGTGAGCTTCTTACTGCAAACATCTATGCTCTTTCAAAAGGAATGGAAAAGGCATCCGTGGTTAATTATTACAGTGAAAACAGTGAGGTTATGGATATTCCTCTTGATAAGGATAAAACTCCTCAACAAAACGCTCAGGCCTACTTTAAAAAATATAACAAAGCGAGAGCTGCATTTTTGTACGCACAAAATGAGATTGATGTGCTGAAAGGCGAGATTTCATATTTAGAAAGCGTTCTTTTTGCTATTGAAAGCTCTGAAGATTCCGAACAGTTATCCGAAATAAGCATGGAGCTAATGGAGCAGGGATACACAAAGCCCGTAAATAAGAAAGGCCGCAAGAGTCCTCCTATTAAAGTACTGCCGGAAAGAATCATATCTAAGGATGGATTCGAAATCTTAATAGGCCATAACAATAAGCAGAATGATAAACTAACACTAAAATTAGCAAGGCACGAGGATATATGGCTTCATATTAAAAACTTTGCAGGTTCCCACGTAGTTATAAAGACGGATGGGAAAGAGGTTCCGGATACCACTTTGCTAGAGGCTGCCGAATATGCCGCTTATTTCAGTCAAGCTCGTTCATCCACTAAAGCAGAAGTTGACTACACTTTTATTAGAAACGTGAAAAAGCCTTCAGGTGCAAAACCTGGCATGGTGATATATGTGAATTATCACACTGTTAATGTAACGCCCAAAAAGCCTGTTTAAGTCGAACCGCCTCCTTAAACCGTAGCCGATGTGTGTTCCATTTATCAGAAAAGTCTTTCATAGCTTTTTTTAATACCGTAGCTAACCTTCTCTTTGTCAATGGTTTTAAATTCACCATTCTCATAGAGTATTGCTCCGTCTACCATGGTGAGGCACACATCAGCGCCCTGAACCGAATAAGCAAGCGCAGATATAACGTTATGGACAGGCATCAAATGCGGTTTATCCATATCAATTAGAATCACGTCAGCCTTTGCACCCTCTTTTATCACGCCCAAATTATCCATTCCAAGTGCTGCAGCTCCGTTTACCGTTGCCATTCTTAATGCTTCTGCTGCGTTTATTAGCAGAGGATTCTGATTTACTCCCTTATGTATAAGAGCAGCAAGATTTATTTCTTCAAACATATTAAGGTTATTATTACTTGAAGCACCGTCGGTTCCCAAAATCACATTTACTCCCCTTCTTAGGGCATTGGGAACAGGGGCTATTCCGCTGGCAAGCTTAAGGTTGCTGGAAGGATTATGAGTCATGGTCACATTATTATCAACCATAATCTTTATGTCTTCCTCTGTAATCCATACACAGTGAGCGGCTACGGTTTTATGTTCGAAAATCCCAAGATCATATAAATGTTGAGTAGGTGTTTTGCCGTATTTTTTAAGGCAGTCCTCATGTTCAACCAAAGTTTCATCCAGATGCACATGAATAGGAGCCTCATACTTTTTCGCAGCTTCACTTATGGCTTTAATATAGGCGGGAGAACAGGTGTAAATTGCATGGGGAGCAAAAGCTCCTGTTATTCTGCCGTTTGCTGCACCGTTCCACTTTTTGTAGAAGTCAATTGTTTCATTCAATCGTGCATCGTCTGAAAAGTCAGGACCATCACTGGCATTTATCATTCCTCTGGACAACTGGGCTCGAATACCGGATTCTTCTACCGCTTTCGCTAAGTCATTCATATGGTCGTACATATCAATAAAGCATGTAGTACCAGAAGCAATCAGCTCCATAATTCCCAGAAGAGAACCGTAATAGATATCATCCCCGATAAGCTTTTCTTCTGTGGGGAAAATATGTTCAAAGAGCCATGTCTGCAAACTCATATCATCGGCATAATTACGAAGAAGGGTCATCGGCACATGACAATGGCCGTTTATAAGGCCTGGCATAAGAAGCTTACCTGATGCATCAATAATCCTTGCACCCTGTATCTGCTCATTATTAAGATTGCCGATACCACTTATAATATCGTTTTCTATAAGAACATCGCAGGATTTCAATACCTCGGTATTATTATTCATGGTTAGCACCATAGCATTTTTAAATACATATTTCATGGTAAAATCCCCCTATTAAGATACTTATTCCTCTGGGTTTTTCGCTTCATTTGGAGGTATAGCGGTAATAGTAATATTCACGCTATACTCGCCTACCAAATTAATATTATTAGGTATCTTCACCGAAAGTGGAACCTCGTGTTCCCCGGGTAATAGATCCTGTACATATACGGATAATCTTATATCGCTAGATTTAATAGCATTTACCTCTGCAATTTTACCTTTTATGGTAATCGGGATTGTAGTGTCAGTAATCTTGTAGCTCTTATTTCCGGCAGTATCGCCATGGAAAATTGATATACTACTGGATGGCATATTAATAGTTCGAGAAATATTTTTTTCTATTACCACCTCGGCTGAAAGGCGCTCGGCATCCTCAGCAAATAGCGTAGCACCCTTTGGCAGTACCGTAACCAGTGGGGTTACAAAGGTCTCTGTCTTATCAGTAATATCAATTGGCTCTGTACTAATGCTCTTAATACCATCAAGAACGTTTCTGCTGCCAATTACCCTAACACTGGTCAGAGAGTTTTTTATTTCTTTTAGATAATAATCATTGTAGGGATTTCCTTTTGTAGTAGTAACAACCGGCACTTTTTTTGCCAAATTAAATGAAACAATTACAGGAACCTTTCCTTCAAATTGTTTCAGAGGCTGCCCCTGGGTGTCCAGTACTACTGCACGCATAACAATCTCTTTTTTGTCATCGGCTTCATCTAGATTCACATAGGCAACAACCTTACCAACCTTTGATATGCTGCTTTCCTTTTCTTCTAAAATAATATTATTGGGCTCAATTTTTAAATTCATAAGCTCGTAGTCTGCTGGAAGTGAACCCGTATACTCTACCTCAACGGGATATTGCTTACCGATGACACGTTCAAAATTAAGAGCCACTGATGTCGGATTAATTCCCATCATTATAATATCCTGATTTCCCAGATACTCAGGAGCATTTATTTTAATATTCTTATATCCTGAAGAAGTAACCCCGGACAAATCGATAGTGACCCTAAAGTCATTAGCAGTCACACTTGATATCTTTTGTCTCCGTCCTTTTATTTTTACATCAATACTTGCAGGAAGTTGAGTCCCTACAATCTGAAAATTATTGCTTGCAAGCACATCTACATTACTGCTTAAAGGGACAGCTAAGGTTCTCTCTTCAAAAGGGTTCTCTGAATCTAACACTACAAACCAAATCAAGATAGCGGTGAGTATAGAGACTATTTTAACAACCAAATCCTTTTCAAATAAACTATTAATCAGCTTGTTCATCCTGTTTCACCTTTCTGAATGTAAAAAGCTTCCTCTCAATATCACTCTCCAGCAAGAATTTGGTCAAAGCCTTTCTAAGCATATCCGGGGTAAGACTTCTTGTGAGTCCTCCACTATGGGCATATGATATCTTTCCCGATTCTTCAGATACTACAACAGCTATGGCATCCGATACCTCTGTTATACCCAGTGCTGCCCGGTGACGGGTACCTAATTCTCTGCTTAGCCCGGCATTCTGAGTAAGTGGCAGATAACATGCGGCAGCTTTAATCGTATTGTTGCGAATAATAACCGCTCCGTCATGTAACGGCGTTTTAGGTGTAAAAATATTAAGCAGAAGCTCACTTGATAACATTGCATCCATTTGAGTTCCTGTGTTTACTATATCTCCTATTTTAGTAACTCTTTCAATTATAATTAAAGCCCCAATATATTCTTCAGATAGAACTGAACATGCTTTTACAATGGACTCGATAGCGGATATGGTCTTTACCCTGTCTTCGTCGGTCTTCCGTAGCATAATATCTTGGAATCCGCTGCTACCAAGTTTCTCGAGTGCTCTTCTAAGTTCAGGCTGGAATATGACAATCAAGCTGAATCCAAAGAGTTGAATAGCTCCCTTTAAAAGATAGGCAATAGTCTTAAGCCCTATACTCTGGGAGAATTTAGAAAATATCAATATAAACAATAGACCCTTAACCAACTGAAGGGCGCGAGTCTCGCGAACAAGCTGAATACCTTTATAAACAACATATGAAAGTAAAGATACTTCAATAATTAGCCTGATAATATCCAGGGGGCCGTTCAGCCCCAAAAAATTCATAATGTAACTAAAAATATCACCTATCGTTATACTTCCGGGCACACAATTGCTCCTATCTTTTTAATTGCTTAAAGCTGTGAAAATTCTGTCTAACTTAGCTTACTACAATAAATTATATCCCCTAGTATAAATAATTGCAATAAAGTGATGTCCACCTGTATTATGAGAAAATCAAGGAAAGGTTAAACCTAAGTTAAACGCTTATTTTCTCTAATAATAGCTCCAATGCAAGTTTTGGTTCTATAAGCCCCTTTTTGTAATCTTCCTCTGCTTTCATGCAGTTTTTTAATATGCTTTTTAAGTATTTAACATCCATCCTACGGGCCTGCTCAGTCATTATTTTCAGAGCATACGGGTGTTTGCCCTGAAAATATTGGTTTATCTGGGTCTGCGTGGCCCGGTCTTCTAATAATAGCTTTAACTTCAATATCTCCCCTGTCTGTTTTGAGAGCATTGCCAAAATCTTTTGTTCTGGCTCCTTTAAAGCAATAATATCATTGAGGATATTTAATGATGCAGAGATATCTCTTTTTGCCACGGCATCCAGAAGATCAAATATAACACTCTTTATAGTAGGTATTGCCATGAGTTTAACATCTTCTAAAGATACTTCCTTTCGATCTCCCACATAATCAGCCAGTTTAAATATCTCATTTCTTAATGTGTACATATCAGACTCACTGATTGCCACAAGATGCTGTGCTGCCTCATGCGTAATAGCCTTTTTCAACGATTTCATACCTTTTATAACCCACGGCACAAGCTCTGAAGGTTTGTTACGGTTAAATTCTAACGAAATCCCATTTGCAGTGACTTGCTTATATGCTTTAAGTCTTTTATCTGCTTGGCTCTCTATGAATATAAGGCATGTGGTTTCCGGAATATCGGGGATGTAATCAATTAAAGCTTCTTGTGTTTTATTTCTCACCGGGGCTACTTTTTCCTGTTTTATATCTTCATCCAATGTATCTTCTTCACTTGAAGCACCAGAGTTTTTCTTTGACTTACTATAAAATAGACCTGAGTTTTTAACAATAACCAGTTTTCGTTCTGCAAAAACCGGAAAGGTATCACAGGCATCGATTATATCATCAATATCAATACTATTCTCAAAGGTTGACAGATTAAGGCTCTCGCTATCCCCTTCAAGAATTAGTTTCTTAAGCTCCCCAACATAGTAATCAATTAAGAATGGTTCATTACCGTGAAAAAGATAAATTCGGGCAGGAGTTTTGGTCTTCAGCTGTTCTTTGAGCTTGTCCAAACTCTCCTTGCTACTATCTTTTCCATAATTTTTTGAACCATAACTTTTTCCGGCCATAAAAAAATAAACCCCCGATTAATCATCAGGAGTCTATTATAACATATGCCTATAACAAAAAGCATATCATGAACGTGTTCTTATTTCTTCAACAATTTTTTCTACAAAACTATCAACGGTCATTGTTCCTAAATCTCCGTCTTTTCTGGATCTTACCGCAACTGATTCGCTTTCGAACTCCTTATCGCCTATAACAAGCATGTAAGGAATTTTCTCAAGCTGAGCTTCACGAATCTTGAAGCCGATTTTTTCATTACGATTATCAATTTCAACGTCAACATCATGCTCTTTGAGTTTATCAGCAACCTTTTGAGCAAAATCATGATGCTTCTCCAAAATAGGGATAATCTTGGCTTGAACCGGAGCGAGCCATACCGGGAAAGCACCTGCATAGTGCTCTATCAATATTCCAAAGAATCTCTCAATTGACCCAAGTAATGCTCTGTGAATCATATACGGGCGCTTTTTACTTCCATCGGAAGCAACATAGGTCATATCAAACCGCTCGGGCTCATTAAAGTCAAATTGTATTGTGGAGCATTGCCATTCACGGTTGAGAGCATCCTTGATTTTTATATCAATTTTTGGTCCATAGAAAGCACCGCCACCTTCGTCAACATCACAATCCAAGCCCTCAGCAATAACAGCCTCTTTCAATGCCTTGGTAGCTGCAGCCCACATACTGTCGTCACCGACATATTTATCCTTTGGCTTTGTAGATACATATATTTTATAGTCCTTAAATCCGAAATCATTGAGCATAGAAAGGCAGAACCTTAATACTCTGCGAATTTCATCGGGCATTTGCTCGGGCGCACAGAAAAGATGTGCATCATCCTGGGTAAAGCCTCTAACTCTTAATAATCCATGGAGTGCTCCGCTTTTTTCATAGCGATAAACAGTACCCAATTCAGCCCATCTATACGGTAAATCACGGTAAGAATGCAGCTTGCTTTTATAAATGGCAATATGGAACGGACAATTCATGGGCTTGGCATAAAAATCCTGCCCATCTACATCCATAGCAGAATACATTCCTTCCTTATAGAATCCGAGATGGCCTGATGTCTCCCACAATTGCCCTCTTCCTATATGAGGGGTGTTAACCAAATCATATCCGTTACGAAGATGCTGCTTTCTCCAGAAATCCTCGATATGCATTCTGATACGGGCTCCCTTCGGATGCCATAACACAAGACCCGGGCCAACTTCTTCATCAAAGGAAAACAAATCTAATTCTTTGCCCAAGCGTCTGTGGTCACGTTTTTCAGCTTCTTCCAGCATTTTCAGGTACTCTTCCAACTGGCTGGCCTTAGGAAAAGCGGTACCATATATTCTCTGGAGCATTTTGTTTTTCTCATCACCTCTCCAGTAGGCTCCTGCCAGCTGCATTAGCTTTACGGCTTTCACCTTTCCGGTTGACATAAGGTGAGGTCCCGCACACAAATCTGTAAAATCTCCCTGCTTATAAAATGAGATTTCCGCATCCTCCGGAAGTTCTTTAATAAGCTCAACTTTATAAGGTTCATCTTTCATTAGCTCAAGAGCTTTGTCTCTGGGCAGAGAAAATCTTTCAATGACGATATCTTCCTTGATAATCTTCTGCATCTCTTTCTCAATTGCAGCCATATCCTCGGGGGTAAAATTCTTGTCCAAATCAAAATCATAATAGAAGCCGGTATCAATAGCAGGACCAATAGCTAGCTTAACACCGGGGAAAAGTTTTCTAACAGCCTGAGCCATGATATGGGATGCCGTATGCCAGTAGGTATGCTTGCCCCCTTGGTCGTCAAAGGTAAGAAGATTTAATTGACAATCTTCGTTCAATTGTGTTCTCAAATCCTTGAGTTCACCGTTTACTTCTCCTGCGAGCGCTACTCGGGCAAGGCCTTCACTGATATTCTTAGCAACCTCTAAAATAGTGATTCCTTTTTCGTAGGATTTTGCACTGCCATCTTTGAGTTTAATTTGTATCATACATGGTCCACTCCTTTAAAAAATCTCATTATTTAATAAGCTTCAGCAAGCTTCACTTCCTAGGAATCTTGCTGTTAACACAATAAAAAACCCTCATCCAAATGCATTATGCATTCAAGGATGAGAGCTTATACTCACACGGTTCCACCTTGATTACAGGTTTTCTGCCTGTCACTCAATAGATTGTAACGTTATCAACGTGATAGCTTACTAATATTTCAGCAATCCAGCTCCGGGGCGGTTCAATACCATGATTCGTAGGATGGCTTACAGCCTTAGGCCTTCCCTCTCTAAAACGTTCTTTATGGTTTTGCATGTCCCCTTCAAGGCATTTAAATATATAGGTTTAGATTCATAATACATTATAGCTTTTTTCTTGTCAAACGTTAAGTTATAACAGTTTGTGTCAAGCAATCGTGGGCAATTTATTTATTTTTCCAATAGTAAGAATATACCAGTGTTCTAATGGACTATATTTAACCTTGTTTACCGCATTTATTCCACGGTCCCCTTGATAATGAGCC
>JAAYNX010000143.1 GCA_012520615.1 Clostridiaceae bacterium
TGAACACTGCTCTACTGTTTTCCCGGAATCAATTAGCTTGTTAATGAATTCGTCAGACAGATTTGATGCTCTGCAGATTACATTGATATTCTGTATTCTGTTTTTTTCTGCAGCTTTAGCTTCTTCTTTTTCTTTCTTGACTGCACATTCAAAGCACATTTCTTGCCCTTCGGCTATTTCCTTACCACACTTGCATTTAGGCATGTCTACCCCCTTATTTGCAGATTTAGGTTCTGCATGAATATTGTTTGTAAAAGCTATTCTTTTAAAATTTTCTGGAATTATCATTTTTAAATCTGTTTTAGGCTCTTCAACTTCTATCTTCTCTAATACTTTATCAACAAGCCCTAACGCTTTAGCCTCTTTTGCTGTTAAATACCAAGTGTCAGCAACTTTTTGACGCACTTCTTCTTTTGTTAATCCTTTTATCCTTTTCATTATTGTATTGATAAGAATATCTTCAATTTTTTCAAGTGCATCAGCTTCAGCTCTGAGAAGTTTAGCTTCACCCCAGGCTCCACCACTTGGATTGTGAAACATTATAATTGTGTTTTCATGCGCCCAAACTTCACCGCCCTTATTTTTATCAGGTATAATCAAAAGGTAAGCTGCAATAGACGCTACTATTCCCATTCCTTCTGAAATCAATTTGGCACCGGTATTTATAATGTCATCGGCAATTGTAAATCCTTCAGATACATAGCCTCCATAGCTATTGATTTGGTAATGGATTTCATTTACATCTCCAAAAGAATCAAGATCTTTCTTAATATCTCCAGAGATCATTCCCACATCGCCATATATAGATATTTTTGCTCGTTTATTTGAACCTTTCATTATATAGTTTTTATTTATTTTCATTCTCATTCTCCTCTACAGTTTTATTTTGTGATGTGGATCCTTTAAGGCTTGAACTTAAATTCTCAGGAAGTAAATGAGTTAACCCAGCATCAATAAGAGCATCTCTTTCTTCTTTAAGTTCCTTTAATTGTGTTGTCATGTTTTTGCCAGTTCTTGCACATAGTTCCTTAAATGTTATTTGACCGGTTTTATATGACAAAATGAGCGCTTGCATGTCGTTAAGAGGATCTACCCACTCCTGATAATCCATTGGCAACCATAACGCTTGATTATAATACCATGGATCACTATAATAGACAGATGGAGTAACTCCGAATTCAATAAGTCTTCCTGTCAATACTTCCCATTCAACAAACTTTGCCCATTTGATAGACTCATTATAAGTGATAAATTTTTTAAACAGGCATGTATAACCTCGATTATCACCAATGGAATTAAGACGTCCAGAAGAGTAATTCGCACCATTTAAATCTGTTGTAAATGCCTGATAAGAAAATCCCATTCCCATTGCGATATATCCCATTATCATATCGACAAGAGGTTTAAAATTTTCTTTTATTGCATTACTTATTTGGATAGGCTCAGGCTTATCTTTGCTGCAAAATAAGCCAGGTGAATCAAGCTCTATATAACTTCTATGAGAAGTATCTGAAATACCTGAATTTAATACACTTTCCAGAGCGGATTTATCTTCTCTACCAGTCCAAACTCCAAGCTTGGTACACATTCTTGATATTTTTAACTGATCACCAAAGAGTTGATTGTGATCATTCATTGCCATTAACACAGGATAAAGCCATGACAAGCCAAGGTATTGTTCTGTCTCTATTGGAATAAACGAAAGTATCATTTTGTCAGCAGAGAATCTGCCTTCATTTTCAAGATGAAAAGCAACAGGTTCACCAAAGGCATTTATTTCAATTCCATGAATTACCTTTTTTTCTGAAGTTTTAATATTATCAAAAAGGGTATCTTTAGAAAAATCAAGCCGAGTTGGTTTTAATATTTGAAATGAAAATGGGATATGTGAACCTTTTTTAGATGAGATAATATTAAAAAGCACATTCCCATAAGTTGCCATTGTGCGAAGTTCGTTTGATTGACTCTGGTAATATGAGGTTTTAACTGTGCCGCTTCTGATACCACTATCAACAAATCTCTCCCAGTCGCTTGCAAGTCGATCGTTTACATGTTTGGGTTGTTCCCCATTTGCATATCTTATTGCCGGATAAGGTCGAATACCAGAGCCAACCACATTGTTATCTAAAAGAGATATAGCCCTTCTTGCTACAGGATAAGCCCTGTAAAGACCTTCAGCTCTTGCACAAATTATTTTAAAATCTTGCCTGATAAGTTCCGCAAATGATGTTATTGTAGTACGCCAGTCAACATTAAGTGGGCCTATATCTGCACCGGGGCCATACATTCTAACTCTTTCAATACCAGTTTCAATACCACGTTGATAAGCGTAATTAAGCTTGGCCCTTTCTTTTTGAGTACGTATAATATTTGATGGACGGGTATTTATTGAGTGACCAATCCCATTTACAATATGTCTGAGGTCGTTTAAGATACTCAAACATGCCTCCCAGTAAATGACACCCTAATAATTGGACTGGACTCAGTATTATTTAAATCCTGTAAAGCCTTTAAGCCTTCCACCATCTCTTTGGGATTATAATAACGTTCGCGTCTGTCTGAAATTTGAGATTCAGCAATTCCATCACGTAATCTATCAGATAGGGCTTCTTTAATTTCTTCTGGTGTGGCCATAAGTTCTCCTTATGGTTATAACTTACTATATAAAAAAGTAAAAATAAATAAAAAAATATCTTATGTATATACGATATAGATGATATACATGTATATTATATAGGTTGTATGTATGACCTAAATTTGTTATATTAATGTATAGGTAAATTCAATATTAAAATTAATTATTATAAATAAATGGAGGTCTTTAAATGCCAGCAACAAGGAGTGAACCCTACACTCAAAAATCTTTTAATTGTTCCAAGAGTGCACATCAGGCAATATCAGTAATTATCGGACTGAGTGGAACAGTTGGAGGCCCAACCATACGAACGCAAACCGATGCAATAGAATATGCCCTGCTCGAAATGGCAAAAAAAATAGAAATTGAATACAACAACAGAAGAGAATTGGATTAATGGCGAGATCTAAAGATATAGCTTTTCACGATTTGCGCGAAAAAGATATTGCAGAGGCCTTTCATGTTACAAACAGGACAGTCAGGAATTGGGTAAAGAGTGGTTGTCCAATAAATCCTGACCGTTCATATTCTCTTTTTAATGTGCATGAATGGCTATTGGAACGAGAACGGGCAAAGCTTACTGTAATTGCAGAAGGCGGAACTCTGGAGGAGCAAAA
>JAAYNX010000212.1 GCA_012520615.1 Clostridiaceae bacterium
AAAATAATCGCTCCTATCCACGGGCCGCTTGACTTGTCGCACGATTTTCCCATCACGCACAGCCACCCCGTCAATATTAGTGCCCCCCATGTCGATACCGATAATCAAGGCCTTCCCTCCTTTATAAAAGCAAACGAAAGTATCCCTAAATCTTCTTACCTATAAGCTACCATAAAAAGATAAAAGGGTGAAGGGGCGGTTTGGGAGTGTTTATATTTATATTGTTTCAAGAGTATGTCCAAAAAGGCATACAAAGCCTCTCTTTTTGACCAATGATATGTTCTGACTCGCTACGATAGAAATATAGGAGGGTCTATTTTGGTTGCTCATATATCAACGCTATATTTTTAGATACTCTTGCAAATCTTTTGCTCGCTCCATAACCACCTCGTTTTTAGTGGTTTTCACTGCTTCTCCTGTCACAGACGAATAATATATATATTCATCAAAATTATCATGAGCTATGCTCTTTGCATACTTAACAGCTTCATACAACGGGTTGAATATATTTTGAATATCATAATCCTCACCCTTCAGGTCTGTAGATTCAGAGTACTTATGCAGGATATCATCTATAAGCTTTAGGCCAACAAAACGTGCCTTTGACCGCTTGGAAAATCTATCCTCAGCTCTAAATTCTTCCATTACCGAAAAATCAACAGATGTCATTGTTGAATCCATCGCTTGTTGCACGGCAATCATTCGAGGAAGAATTATATTATTGTTCATAAACAGTTTAATGAAATGGAGGGGAACATCATATTCTTTTTTATATTTTCTTGTATATTCTTCTGAGTATTCATCTAATGAATCAATTATTGCATCTACAATAAATAAAAAGTATTTCGAAAGGGACTCGGGAGAAGGGTTTCCCTCGCCAATACGTAACATAAACACATCAGCTGCAATTTCTTGAAGAAGCAATCCACAGCTCTCTACCCAAGGATAATTGCTTTTTTTCGGTTCACGCTGATCTCTTTGGGGTAGATTTCTCTCAATTTCATCAAATATTTCTTGTATTATACTGTCATTGTTTTTCAATTCTCCCTCTAATAATTTCGTAAGTTGGCCCATCCAATCCGGCGGCTTTTTAACCCACTTTTTAAGCATCTCTCTTATCACACCAATCATGACAGGCTCAATATCCTGAAGATAACCGGATTCTATTGCCTCTTGATTATTTTTAGAAAAGTACTTTTCCTTAATTTCTTTATGAAGGTCTTTATAAAAAATATTAATAGTTTTTCGCAGTTCAAAAGACAAGAGTTTGAGTCGAGGATTTACATAGATGTTGGTTTCTATGTTGCCACTAAAAAATTTGGGAAAAGTTTTCATGGCTTTACTTAAAATAAGTCTATGTAGTTGACTACAAAACGCAGCAGTGACCAAATTAACATAGGCTTCCTGGCGGTTATATTTTTCACCATTCTTATTTCTACGGTTTCTGTTGCCAATAAAATGCCCTACTTCATGAAGAATACTCATGACTCGAGCTTTCTTTAAGGTTCTCCGTTTTTCATTTTTCACTTCAATGAAAATAATCCGCTGATCATAACGATATTGATAGTTCAGATTGCGCGCCTTAACAGAAGCATATTTTTTTTCGCTACCTCCACTATTTTTCGCCTTACCCAACAAAAAATAATGGTGACGTTTATGAACAAGCTTCTCCTCATCATTTATAAAATCATCCCAAGCTTGAGCCAGCTTGTTAATAAGCAGCAATTCGTCTTTAGCATAATCAGGATTGGTTTTTAAAAACTCTTTACTTTCTTTAATATGGATATCTATATTTTCTGCAAAATTATAACCATAAGTTTTTCGATACTCTTCATCGTCAATAAATTCGTGCTCAATAAGATAATTGCGAAGTGTGTTTACCTTTGCAAACACATCCTCCGGATAGTTCATATATTCTGATGAATCTTTCTTGTTCATGCTCTTTTACCCTATCATCTTATGTTTCTGTTATTCTTGGTTTATTCCTTCAATCATTTCCGTGCTTGCAAGGGGTTGACTATCCCGAATATTCTTAAACACTTCTTCAAGACTAAAACAAGCAAAATCTATTGCGTTTGTATTGCCATCGGTTGTGTTTAGGTTCTTAATCCTTTCACATATTTTTTTCACATTATCCTTTGCACTTACAAATGACTTTGGTATCTTCAACTCTGTCTCTATTTTGCAGGGACAATGTGTATTCCTCTTTTTCTTTACAAATGACTTTGGTATCTTCAACTCTGTCTCTATAGCAACATTGTCTATATATTCTATATGTTTTTTATGCGCATTATTGTTGTTTCCTACACTGGTTTCTTCATACATATATCGTGCCAGAAGTGCAATTAGTATGTAATATATATAGCGATTATAACGTTTGTTTTCAGTAATCTCATCTTCACTCAGATTTTCCCCTTTTAGGGAATTACATTGGCAAGTCCTACGTTCATTATATACTGCCCGAAACACATGATTAAAATAATCTTTTCGTGTTATTTTATGTGAGTTGTTTACAGTAGAAGCCGGCATAATTGCAAGCCCAATAACTAATGCATACCGATCAAGAGAACTGAACTGATCAGCTGTCGGATCAATTAGGCTTTTGTCGTGACTATTGCTGTGAAGACAGAAGCGATCATATTTTACGTTAATAATGCGTGCGATGTTTTGCATACAGTCACCAATATAAACTGAGCCAGCATTTATAAAACTATGCATCATAAATCTACTTATGAGCTTATATAGTTTATCAAAGACTTTTTTCTCCCTTTCCTTTTTATCAAAATCGGTTACATTATTATAAATAAAATAATAGTTTTCAACAGACCTCTCAAAGTACATTAATACTTCATTGCACATGTGTATTTCAGATATTAAATAAAAATACAAAAGGATGCCCATTTGGAATGTAAACAAAGCAAGCGCCAACATGAAAGCAAACCTATGAATCCCCACCGCTGTTGAGTAAAAGACACCTGTCATTAACCATAAGGTAGGCAACATTGCTTTTCGGGAGATGCCTAAACTTTCAATAGAATAAGGATTCCATTGTTCATATAAAGATTTCTTTGATTGCTGAATAAGAATTGTACACCCTAAAAAAAGAGTAATTGAAACAGAAAGAAGAGGTAGGTTTTTTATACTGGGCATGTCCCCCACCTGGAATAATTCCTCAAACGCCCTTCGCCAAATATCCTGAAATCCTTGAGTTCTTGTATATACTAAAAATATGCTTCTAAACATTATTATTGAGGCTAAAACAAAGATACCCAAGGTAAGGTAATTCATTTTTAATTGCCAAAGGGTGGCTCTTTGATTTGCGTTATAAAATATACTAAAAATTATAAAGCACAATAATGCATAAATACTATAATTGAAACCAGGCATAGAAGCACCGAAACCACTAAGTAAAATAATTATGAATACTCCTGTTATGAATATCAATACTTTTTCTTTGTTTTTTGATTTGAAATTGCTATTTACCTTATAAAATATACTGATAATTATAAACCACAGTAAGTTGAAACCAAGCCTAGAAGTTCTGGGACCACTAAGTAAAATAATTATGAATAATCCTGTTGCAAATATCAATACCTTTTCTTTGTTGTTTGGTTTGAAATTCGTATATTGTTCTAATAATATTTTATAAATTTTCCCACTCGTTAAAAAAAACTCCTCAAAAAACAGTTCAAAGACCTTAGTAATTAAATCAAAAGCTTTCATAATCATAAAATACAATACTATAAAAAAAAGCACTGCTATAAATAAAGCAATAAAAGCACCCATCTTGTTTTCGATCCACGCAAAAATATTCCCCCATAATAGTGAAAAACGAGAAACTATTGTCCATACCATCGCTAAAACAATAAAAACAATGCTCGACACATCTTTCAGGCTATGATTAATCAATGCAGGTAAGTCTTTAAAGCCAAACCCTATAAGCTTTCTGTTTTTCCATTTTTTAATATTTTCTATAGTATGTTCTATTTTCTTGTCCACCAAAACAACGCTCCTGAATTGCTATTTGCCTTCTAAAAAATGGGTTACTTTTTTACTATCAAACAAATAGCCAACGAAAACACGTTGGCTATTAAACAGCTTACAGACTTAGCTAATCTAACATAAATTGAGCGGGCCTTGCACAATACTGTCGAAAATACATGTTTGAAAAACCAATTGTATCATTCGAGTTTAGTTCATGATAAAGACCGAGAGCATCTACAAGCATAGTGACCTCAGCTTTTTCTTCTTTTACAGATAGCAAATTTTCCAAGGCTATTACTGCATAAATCTCTCCGTCCATATCTTCCGTCAGCTTAAGGCCGACAACCCTCCCTTCAAAAAATAAAAATCATTGTCTAAATAACTCGAAATCAGTGAAAAATCACTATATTTCACTCATTCAGCTCCTAGGATACCACACATCGTTTACGAGTGCAAGTCCTTTTATTAAATTTCCTTAATTGTTTTTTGATGTAGTTATGTTTTATACATTAAAAATACAAAATTTGGTTTTAAGATAGGTGATTTTTGTTGTCGAATTTAATAAACAGAAAAACAGCACCTCTTTTCTTCATTTGTATATCAAATATATACGAGGATGTTTGTTTTTATGCAGTAATCATTGAATTGTCACTCACTCCTCCTCAATATCAAAATCCAGTACGCAAACCAGCACGTTTTCCACCCGGTGAGTATCTACTTCTAAGACTTTCACATAAATATTATCCATCCTGAAGGCGTCGCCCACCTTGGGCATGCCTTTGAATTTTTCAATCAGCCAGCCGCCGACGGTGTTGTATTCGCTTTCGATGAGCTTGCGGTCAATGTCAAGCTCCCATGTAAAATCACGCAGGCTTACATCGCCGCTGACTTCGT
>JAAYNX010000202.1 GCA_012520615.1 Clostridiaceae bacterium
AACCTATTAAAGAGTAAAAAACATTAAAAATAAACAAATAAAAAATTAATCAAACATACATTTGTTCTATGATACGGATTCTGCGGAATTTACTTCTACAAAACGGAAGTTACTTTTTCAATTGACCCAATTTTCAGTTATATCCGTAAATTATTTTTTGTACCTATGTACTATAATGCTTCAAACTTTGTGAAGGAGTGGTCATCGTGAGAATGTAGAAGTTGCTTTCCTTTCTAGGAATTCCTAGGTTCTTGCAGCCTAGAGGATTTTCGAACTGGAAATCATATGAATGAGAGTATTCATACAGGTTAATCCTCAGAAACACTTAATAATTGAATCAAATTCTTTACTAGCATTGGATTAAATGAGCTACCCGATTCCATATTTAAGCGTTTATTAATTTCTTCACCGAACATGGCTGCATGATATGGGCGGTTACTCCTTAATGCGTCGTACACATCACAAACACTAATCATTTGGCTGATAATATGGGGTTGCCAGCCCGGTTGCAGTTGCGGGTATCCTTCGCCGTTGTACTTGATATGATGTTCCAGAGCAGCCACAATAGTTATCTGGGGTAAATTTCTATGAAGCAAGAGATATTTTGCACCAAGAACAGGATGTGTTCGCATAATTTCCATTTCTATATCATCCAATGACCCAGGCTTTTTCAAAATCTCTTCAGGTATCATTACTTTTCCGATATCATGCATAAGTGCTGCAAAAACAATATCGACCAATATTTGCCCTGAAAAACCAATTTTCGACGCTAATTTCATGGTAAGTAAAGCAACATTCACCATGTGAATATAGGTATATTCATCTTCTGTTTTAATATCAACCAAATATTTAAAAGGATCTGACATTTTGTTAAACGTCTTAATAAGCTCTATAGCTACACGATTGACATCCATTACTTGGAGTTCTTCATTCTTTCGGGCATTGGAATAAACCGATGCCATTGTTTGTGTGGCCCATTGCTTTTTCGTAACGCTCATACCCAAATCTTGTTGTGGTATAATTCTTCCAATTTTAATATGATCCTTACTCTTTATGCCGCTTGATTTATCAGCATAAGCTTCTTCAAAAAAATTCTCCAGCTCATATTTTTGTAGTCCCTTTAAAAAGGTGAGCCGTTCTATACCTCTACCATAAAAAATAGTATAAAAGGCTTGAATTACGCCCTTGTTCCCGATAACCGGCAATTTTTCAAAATAGACCATTTGGTTTAAAAAGATAAAATTAATTTCTTCATGGGTATCAAGAGCTGAAATAAGGCTATCATACAACCGATTTTGAACGCGGAGTACTTCAAGGTGACCTTTGGGGTATACCCTAGCAATATTTATAGCACCGACAATATCTGATATTACTCGATGAATTAGCTCCAGCCGATCACTCATGATAACAGTCTCCTTAAATATTTCTGTGTTTCTTTAAGTCGTTTGGGCGTTAAAGAAATCTTAAAGCCCTGTACCCGATTAGCACCCCTTTTAAGAGCATTTGGCCCCATAGTATGTAGAGTATCTATAATTTCGCAATTAAAGCGAAATCTGCTCTCATCAATATAAAACACCGAGAGACATTTCAATAATAACGGTATCACTTGGGTATAGTTGTTATTTCCGATAAATTCCAGCGTAATCAAACGCATATCTCCGCTTTTATCCCTTAAACGCCTCAGTAATTCTTTAAAAGCCTGTTGAGAATCTTGTTCCATTAAAAGTTGTATACCCCTGAATTGTACCTCCATGTCTTCATTTGTGAGCAGCAATTCAATCTGTTCTTGGCTTAATTGAATATGGCAGGCCTGCATGATTCGAATCATTTTATTTAGCGTATTCTTTGATATATGCTTCAAATCACCAATAGCCCTACTTGCAGTTGTGGTGCCAAATTGAAGTAAAAGAGATAAGAACCGATCTTCCTCCTCCGGGACATTCGTATTTAGATAATGGTTTAATATCCAAGGTAAGTTTTTCTCTCCAGAGTTCACTATGATTGTTTCCAAAGCCTTACGCATATCAACGGCTTCTTCTAAATAGGCTTTTTCCAGCATTTGAATAAACATATCGGTTCTGCATATGGATTGAAACCCACTGTATGGCATAGCTTTCACTAAAATGTCCCACTTTCCATACCGGGCTACTCTAAAGGCCAGCTCCTTTAAATAATTATTAAAAACCTTGCTTGTATCCTCTGCTAATAAGCCCCCCAACAAACAAGAAAGACTAGTCATCACACGACAATCAATATAAGTTTGTGAGAAACATTCCGCATAGTCTTTTGCCGCACCAGTAAATAAACCCGCATCATACTCTTGTTCAAATTGTGTGGATATTTGAGTAAGCTGATTGCCATAATCTTGGGAAATATAATCTTCATATCGTTCACGATCAATGAGTTTATCAAATTGCTCCGCTGTCATATGTACATGCTGATAGTCAGAAATATAATCATCTGTGGTTTGATTGGTCAAAGGATGAAGTGCATTCATAATCTGTACAAAGGCTGGTGAAATCTCACGGTTGCTGTCCTTTGCCATTTGAATTAGATCCACCAACAATTCATAAGGCATGTAATTGAGGATAGTTTCCAATCGCTCTTCAGGCACTCCTTCGTTCAAATTATCAAAGGTGATTGTTAAAAAATCGTTTCTTATGGCCGTAGACATCTTAGGAAGAAGGTCCTTGGCAGCTCGAAAAAAAGCTTGCATTTCACTTATAGAATGTGAATCTCTTTCGTATATCGCTTCATTAAGTAAATCTACATATGCTTCAAGCACATTGTCCCTATTTTCAGGCAATATATCTTCAATACCAGCCGGATCAGATGGTTGTTGTACTGATCCTGAACCATACAAGAAAAGCTCTAATACCTTTTTGCTCTCAGCGGATAAACCATAGTCATCAATTAAGTTTTCGGTATATTTCATAACACCTAATCGTATATACCGGACACGAATATTTCCAATCTTATCGATTTTTTTTATGATGTCTTGGTGATAAAGTATATGACTACCATGAGGAACACTTTGTAAACAGCTAAAAAGGTTTATCATTTCCGCCTTTGAAACACCATCAAAAAAGGTAATAGAAATTAGCCCTCTTTTCAAGAACATATCCAAAATTGCATTGCGTTGTGTAGTCCCCAAAGCAATTTCAGTGCCATTTACACTTATCGACGGTTTTGCCACGATTATTTCCAGCTTTTCAGAACTCGAAAAATAAACATCTAGAGAGTCCATAAGGTTCTGGCATGCACGTTCGACCATACCATGCCCTTTTGGGTAAATAGTCATTTGACGATCAAATATGATTAAATTGTTTAATATCTCCATCATATTTTTGTCCATGCCATTTCCTTATCCCAAAACCGTTCATCTTAATCAGTTATAATAATACTATTTGTGTGAATATAAGTTTTGATTACGCCTTATAGCTCTATTTTACATAGTAAAATTACCATAGTCAAAACCAAAAAATTTTGTGTCTGGCTTTTTGATGACAAAAATATCCTAAACGTCTTATTGGAAACGCTTAATACCGTCATGAATTGTTCGTTTCATCATTGGAGCCTGAATATACCACACCGGTGGATGCATCCATAGTAACTGTAATACCGCTTCTTAAAACCTTCGTGGCGTGCTCAGCACCGCAAATAACAGGCACATCAAGACTTAATCCCACTATTGCAGCATGAGAGCTAATGTCACCTTTCTCGGTAATAATGCCTTTAGCCCTTCTTAAAAGGCTCATAAGTCTATTTGTTGTTTCGGGAATAACAAGTATTTCTCCGCCGTTAAAGTTTTTCAGCGCTTCTTCTTCGTTTTTGCATACGCAAAGGGTGCCCACCGCAGATTTTTGAGTAACACCAATTCCTCTCATTAGAATGTTGCCAACTATATGCACCTTTAAAATATTGGTCATACCGGGAATTCCAATGGGTAAACCTGCTGTTAGCACAACCAAATCTCCGCACTTAACAACACCAGCTTCTACAGCCTTCTCCACAGCATGTTCAAAAAGCTCGTCACTGGTTTGCTTCTCTTCAAATAAAACCGGAGTAACTCCCCAAGACATATTCAATTGCCGCCACACCTTCTCATCGGTAGTACAACCTATAATAGGGCAAGCTGGCCGGAATTTAGAAATCATGCGGGCTGTAGTTCCTGATACAGTAAGAGTAAGAATTGCTGATGCATCTAAATCATGTGCAGTGGTGCAAGTCGCATGGCTAATAGCATTGGTAACGTTTGAGATGGATTCGGTAAGTTCCATTTGATGAAACCGTTTTTTATAGTGGATAGATGCTTCTGTGCTTTCTGCAATTTTTGCCATAGTTTTAACACTTGCAACAGGGTATTTACCTATTGAGGTCTCCCCCGAGAGCATAATGGCACTAGTCCCGTCATAAATAGCGTTGGCTACGTCACTTATTTCGGCTCTGGTAGGCCTTGGTTTGCTAATCATAGAATCCAACATTTGTGTGGCGGTAATGGACTTCTTTCCGTGAACCATGGCTTTCTTTATAAGCAGCTTCTGGATTCTCGGGAGTTCATTATAGTCAATTTCAACACCCATATCACCGCGAGCTACCATTATTCCATCACTAGCCATCAGAATTTCATCAATATTGTCAACACCCTCACCATTCTCAATTTTAGCTATGATTTGGATGTTATGCCCGCCATTTTCCTCAATGATAGTCTTAATGTCAATAATATCTGTGGCTGTTCGTGTAAATGAGGCTGCAATATATTCAAGGTCATGCTTTACTGCAAATTTGATATCCTCTATATCCTTATCGCTTAGATAAGGCATATCGAGCTTTACTCCCGGCACGTTTAAACCTTTTTTGTCTTTAATAACACCGCCGTTCATGACTGTGCAAATAATATCGGTATCTGTTAAATCAGTTACTACCATTTCCACAAGGCCATCATCAATTAGTATTCTATCGCCTTTTTTAACAACCTCGGGCAAGTTTTTATAAGTAATTGAAACCTTTTCTTTATTCCCTAACAATTCCTCGGTGGTTAAAATAAATTGCTCGTTGGTATTAAGCTCAACCCAACCATCTTCAAATTGTCCTAATCTAACTTCGGGGCCTTTAGTATCTAATAGTAATGCTACTGGCTTACCCATCTCTTCACGGATTTTTTTAATTGCCATAATTCGCTTTAAATGCTCCTCATGGCTGCCATGAGAAAAATTAAGCCTAGCTACATCCATGCCTTCCTCTATAAGTTTTCTTAAAATATTTTCATCATCAACTGCGGGTCCAACAGTACAAATAATTTTTGTTTTTCTCATATTTTCATTACCTTTCACTTTGTTCATTTTAATTCTGATACATGCTTCTCCAGCCTCTCATTCTTTTAAGAATGATTAATTTATTTTTATCAATATTCATTCAAAAGATGAATTACATTAATTACAGGTTTCTCATAGGGGTGAACCTTTTTAATTATATCTACTGCAACTCTACAAAGCTCTTTTTTGCAAGTAAACTCGACTTTCATCTCCTCTGCCTCGCAGATTTCACCTATCTCACCCATATATGGACTAGCCCCTTCTAAGGCTCTCCAACTGCCTTTAACTTTAGAAATCGCCATGCAATAATCATAGCACCCGTCCACCGTAAGTGCGCCAATTCCATTTAGCGCATCCCTAAGTTGTGATACATAATCTTCTGGTATAAAACATTCAATTTTTATCATAAAAAACACTTCCGAGTTATTCTTTATATCCTTTATTATATATATTATACATATAATTTCCCAGAAAAAAATAAATGAAAATTGATAGTTTTCCATATCATACCATGCCAATTAACTAAAAATCAATTAGAACCTTTGCAATTGTGCTAAATATGCGCTATTTGGTTGATATTGTACAAGAAATATAATATAATTTTTGCGTATTTATCCCATTTTAACAAAATGGAATGTAGGAGGATGGAAGATGGAAAAGCGAGAGAAATTCGCATCACGATTGGGGTTTATCCTAATTTCCGCAGGCTGCGCAATTGGATTAGGAGATGTTTGGCGTTTCCCCTATATCACAGGGCAGTATGGCGGTGGAATATTTGTCCTCATTTATCTAATATTTATTTTCCTTCTTGGTCTGCCCATTATTACAATGGAGCTGGCCGTTGGCCGTGCGAGCCAAAAGAGTATTGCTACTTCGTTTAACGTATTGGAGAAAAAGGGGAATAAATGGCATCTCATGGGTTATGCCGGTATGGCCGGAAACTATATTCTTATGATGTTCTATACCACAATAGCGGGCTGGATGTTGGGCTATTTCTATAAGTTTGTTACCGGGCGCTTTGTTGGAATTGAAGGCGAACAAATAGGTAAGGTTTTTAGTGACCTTATTGCAAATCCTCTTGAAATGACTTTATGGATGGTTATAACCACAGTAGTCTGCTTTGGAATTTGTTCAATGGGTTTACAAGCAGGTGTTGAGAAAGTCACCAAGGTACTTATGATATTATTATTAGCTATAATTGTGGTTCTTGCCGTAAAATCCATGACTCTACCAAATGCGGGAGAAGGTTTGAAATTCTATCTGCTGCCTGATATGAACCGCATAAAAGAACAAGGGCTTTGGGAAACCGTATATGCTGCAATGAGCCAAGCATTTTTTACATTAAGTATAGGTATCGGCTCTCTTGCGATATTTGGAAGTTACCTTGGCAAGGAGCGCCGTCTTCTTGGAGAATCAGTTAATATAGCTGTAATTGATACTTCAGTTTCAATTATTGCCGGACTTATTATTTTCCCGGCTTGCTTCGCTTTTAATGTTGACCCAGGGCAGGGTCCTGGCCTCATATTTGTAACCCTTCCTAATATTTTTAATTCGATGAGCGGCGGAATGATTTGGGGCTCGCTATTTTTCTTATTCATGTGTTTTGCCGCATATTCTACCGTAATCGCAGTATTTGAAAATATTATTTCCTTTGCTATGGATCTTTGGGGCTGGAGTAGAAAGAAAGCGTCATGGATTAATATGGTTTTACTTATCATACTTTCTATGCCTTGTATTTTAGGCTTTAATGTACTTAGCGGTTTTCAACCTTTAGGGCCGGGCACAGGTGTATTGGACCTCGAGGACTTTATAATCAGCTACAATCTGCTTCCTTTAGGATCATTGGTATATCTTCTTTTCTGTGTATCCCGTTACGGTTGGGGATTTGATAATTATTTAAAGGAAATGAACACCGGTGAAGGTATGAAAATGCCACGTTGGCTAAAGGGATATTTAACATGGATACTCCCACTCATTATAGTAGTGGTTCTAATCCAGGGATATATCAATTTATTCGGTAAATAAAGCGTTTTAAATGTTGAAAAGTCATTAGCATTAGTATAAACTTAACATAATTAAATTTAGATTAAAAAAATTTATATAGTATGGAGTGATTGTTTTGAAAAAAAGAGCGTTAACAACAATTCTGGTTATGTTGGTCTTACTTACTATGGTCATTTCAGGTTGCGGAGGCAAAGTATCATTAAAAATGGCAACCGGCGGAACAACAGGAACATATTATGCATTCAGTGGTGCGGTTTCTCAAGTTTTATCATCTAAGCTGGATAATGTTAGCTTCGATGTTCAATCTACAGGTGCATCCAAAGCAAATATTTTCTTAGTTGCTGATAAAGAAGCTGACATTGCGATTGTTCAAAATGACGTAATGTACTACGCCAGCAAAGGTATCGACCTTTTCGAAGGCGAAGGAGCAGTTGAAGGCTTTTCTGCTATGGCAGGATGCTACGCAGAAGTATGCCAAATCGTAAGCAAAAGCAATATTACTTCTATCGAAGAGCTAAAGGGAAAACGTGTTTCAGTGGGCGATATCGGTTCAGGTTGTGAGTTTAATGCTCGCCAAATACTCGGCGCTTATGGCATGACCTTTGATGACATCCAAGTTAATAACCTTAGCTTCGGCGATAGTGCCACTGCCTTGAAAGATGATAAAATCGATGCTTTCTTCTGTGTGGCGGGAGCGCCTACAACTGCTGTTGTAGAGCTTGCAACATCAAATTCCATAAATATTCTGGAAATAGATGATGCACACGCAGATAAACTAATTAACGATTACCCCTTCTACACCAAGTTCAATGTTCCGGGTGGAGCATACAAGGGCGTTGATTCCGATGTTCAGACTGTAGCAGTTGTTGCTACCTATATTGTTTCAAACGATTTAGATGAAAAAGTTGTATATGATATGACAAAAGCACTATTCGAAAATGCCGAAGAAATTGCAAAAGCACACCCCAAGGGTGCAGAGCTGAATGCTGAATACTCAGTTTCGGGCATTTCGATACCCATTCATCCCGGTGCTTTAAAATACTATAAAGAAATCGGCGTTCGCTGAGGAACATAGATGAAACGATTATTAACGGGGGCCGCGATTGTGGTCATAATCGTAGCCTCCGTTTTTGTTTATTTTATTCTATCCTCACAGTGTCTCGTTCTTAAAAATTCAGACACTGGTAAAACACTGGCTGTTTATCCCATTGAAGAGGGAAACGAGTTTTCAATTACATTTGTCCATTCTGTTAATAAGAGCCCAGTTACCGATGTATATGAAATTCGTAACGGTGATATTTATGTGGTTAGGACAATTTATTACTCCTTTGGCGCCGGTGTGCAAACTGAGATTGAGGAAGGTCAAACTTTAGAATATGGAGAAGACGGTTCCATGATTATTAGTGGCTTTGACCAGCCTATGGACAATCTCTCCTACATTGTTGGCACAGTTTCAGATCACATTCTAGAAATTAACGGAAGCTCGATTGGGCTTCGTGAACTCTGTGGTCGCAATACTACTGTGCGCTTTTCATTCAATCGCAGGATATTTGCAGATTAAACATATTGTTATTCTTTAATGAAGGAGGACCACGCATGTCAGAACCGACAAACATTACATCAATGGGAGAAGTAGAACATATAAATGTTGATGAAGTAATGGCCGAGTATGATCGTGAATCTAACACAAGGCATTATAATGGTGTTCCAAGAGAAATCGTACGTTATATTCTGGCCGGTTTTTCCCTGTTTATTTTTTACATGAACCTTATCAGTGCTTGGCCTGAACAAATCCGCAGATCATCATTTTTAGGATTAATTATTTTTATGGCCTTTATGCTTTATCCAGCAAGAAAAAAATTTGCAAAACGAATGAACTTCGTACCATGGTACGATATTTTGCTAGGTACTGTTGGTACCGCTTGCTACTTTTATTATGTAGTCAACTTTTCTACACTAGCCCAAAAAGCCACTCGCATATCTTCTCTTGATGTCATAGTTGGTATTATCGGCATATTGATAATTGCAGAAGTATGCAGAAGAGTAGTAGGCTTGCCCATATTGGTTGTAGCATC
>JAAYNX010000210.1 GCA_012520615.1 Clostridiaceae bacterium
AAAGGTATAGCAGGGTCTACCGGATGATTAATCTTTATTGCAAAGGAATCTTTATTCTTGATGTCCTCATCTGTAATGATGTGGATATCAAGAATTTTATCCATTTTATAGCCGGTATTCATATAGTTTATCTCAGCAAGACTCATACTCCAGCCATCTAGCCAGTTTGCAAGCTCATATTGCTGTGTAACGTTTCCTTCAAAGTGAATTATGATATCAATATCGCTGCCGGGGCCCGCAGTACCCGAACCTGTGCTTCCAAAAAGATAGAAACCTTTAACTCCAAATCGGCTTGAATCAATTCTTGCAGCTAATTGTTCTGCCATATGATAGCGCCATCGCCAAGCCTTTTCATCACCGGCATATTCCTCATATTCGACAACTCTTTGCTGACGGGGAAGTTTAATTCTATGGGGGGTTAGGAAACCCATTGCTTTGGATAAATCAGCATTCATACAGATACTCATATTATATCCGTTTGAGGTTGAAGGAATGTCTATTACTCTCACAACATCTTCAAATCTTTCATATTCCGGGAATATTGTCATAAGAATATTTTTTGATTTAGTAAGATACTTCTCGTTAAAAATAATTCCTTCATTATCAGGGTATAGGGGCAGCACACGAATATTAGCTTCAACAAGGTCCTGGAAGAAGTGAGTGCCGAACGATAACTCAGGTAGATATCCGCTTTGCTTTTTAGCAACTTCAATTAACGCTGCAGTATTACAGATGTCTGCATATGTGACTGATACACCCAGTTTTATATCTCCTCGGCTTCCCCAACGGCCGGGACCTATGAGGATAAATTGGCGTTTGGGAAGAAAAGAATTTAATGCACCTACAATTATTCCCACTGTTTTTAAATCGTCCAGCTTGGTTAATTCACTGTAGCGCTCCGGGTCAATATAGACTATATGAGATATATTTTGAATAAGTCCATTTGAAATGTAACGATTGGCAGTGAAGATAGTATCTTTAGACGGTATATCTTGAGGAATAGGGGCAGGGGCAATATCATCCCTTGTGCTTTGAGGTCTGCACTGTAAAAGAAATAAGTCTTTGCCATCAGACGCAAATTCAATATCAACGGCATACCCTAGTTTTGTCTTTAAAGTCTTGATAACCGTATTAATCTGTGAGACATAATTTGTATCGTTTATTATGCCGTCAAAAGTTACAACAAGATCATCCTTTTTAAAATCTATCTCCAGTAAATTAGGTTTTCGGATATGATCATATTCCATAATAGAAACAATCTTATTTATATTGTCCATTTGGTTGCCGAATTCTTTAAGCAGACTTGATATTTCAATAGTTTCAAAAGCGTTGTTTTCAAGATTGATGACATCTATCTTCTTAGGTGAATATCTTTTTATTTCCTCAGATACTATATTTACTCTAATCCCCGGCTGTTGAGGGGATACAAGTATTGGGAAATCATCGGTTAAGCGGTCTACTGCTCGGGTGCCCAAACCGGGAACCATCCTTAACAGGCCGTCTTCACGCTTTATTCTGGGAGACCATCTGTATTCATTATTACTGAAAGCAACACCGGAAAACAGAGGAAAGAAGTATTTACCGACCTTATTACCAACAACCTGTTGAATCATTATACCCATTTCCTCGTGGATATCCAGAAGGTTTCTTTCTGCTCTGTATTGGATGGGATCAGGACCGAAAACAGATGCATATACCTCAATTATTGCATCTTGAAGAGCATTTAATTTCTCTTGCTTACTACCCTGGTTGGCTAAAAATAAACTCTTATATTTGCCGGAAAAAGAAGCACCGGTTTGGTCTTCTAAGACACTGGAGCTTCTGACTATAATCGGTGTATCGCCAAAATCATCTAAAGCTACTGATAGACTGTTAATAATCTCCGGCGGCAGCTTGGAGCTTTTCATTAGTTGAATAATATTTCTATATTCTAAACGTATTTCTTTGATATCTCTGTATTTTTGCTCATTGAGCTCTTCTAAATCATTATAATGCAGGAACTTAGTTATGGTATCTGTTGTGATATACCAGGTCTTAGGAATTTTAATTGAATGAAGCTGAGGAAGATTATCCTTTTCTTTTAATAGTATCTTATTTGCTAGAAATAAACCTGTTCCTTTGCCTCCGATGCGGCCCTGGCTATCCGAAGGGTAAATAATTCTGTCAATAATATCATTAAAGTCATTATAATTTAAGTATTGAGCAGCAATATTTATAAAATCAGGCTTATCGGATAAAAAGTTCTTAATTAAACCAACGGTAAGCCACCTAGCTTTAGGAGAATACAAAAGCTCATCGTTCTTTGAAGATTTTTGAAACTTTCTGAGAGCTTCAATTATATTGTGAAGAGATGGGGAGTTACTGCCAATTGCTTTAACGAGGGAATAAGCATTTTCTTCCTGCATCCATCTTTTTATTTGGTTTTTCAACTCTTCGGCGCCGATATATTTTTTTGCTATACTAAATGCATTTTCACAAACGCATGTTATATCACCTATAGGCGCAGCTGCTGTAGGATAATTTGCATAGCTGTCATCATCCACTAAGTTACCGGGTGAACAATTAAAAAGGTCAGATGCCTCATTTACACCTAAAATAAGAAGGTAATTTGTTAACTTCCTGCATATGTGAAGAAGCATACTGTGATCGGTATGCTTTAGAAACTCTATGAGAAATTCCCATTCTTTCGATACGCTTTCTGTACCGATTGAATTTGACTTTGAAACTTCCCAGTCGTTCATGACAGCTTTCATCTGCCTATAAACTAACATTTGACCGATTCTGTCAGCAACAGACTTTATCAACTTTTTTTCTTTGATAAGAAAATAACCTTCATCAGTTTTTGGCACTTCCTGAATATAGACAATTTCTATGTTACCCACAATATTTCCGTCGGACTTAATATTACATGTCTCAGAGAGGGGAGAGGATATAAATCCAGGGCTCTGGTAGCTTTGGTTATTGTATAATATTTTCGCCCGGCATAGTTCAGGGAACCTCCAACCCGAAGGCAATACTTTGATTATTCCGTTAAAAAGTTCAGATATGGATAATTGATGATTTTCAAGAATCTCATCAACCATATATAGGCAGTTTAGCTCTTTTTCGCGTTCCTTCAAGACATCAAGTAAATTTTCGGATCTAATATTCTCATTACTCATATTATGAAGGGCTCCCTTTATTAAAATTGGAGGTTGGAAAAATTACCAACCTCCTATATTATATACCATAACTAACGCTGTGCGAGCAGTGAAAACAAGATTTGATAATATCTGATATATTTCTGCTAAACTAAACCCATCCACGGCTCTTAACAGCTTGCGCTACACGATTAATAGCAATTACATAGGCAGCCTCACGCATACGTAGATTTTTGCTCTGTGCGAGCTCATAAACTGCTTTATAAGCTGAAGTCATCTTTATATTAAGCTTTTCGAGAACCTCATCCTTTTCCCAATAGTAATTCTGATTTGACTGAACCTGTTCAAAATAGCTACAGGTTACACCGCCGGCATTAGTTAAAAAATCGGGAATAACGAAGATGTTTCTTTCATTGATTATTTTATCAGCATCGGGTGTTGTAGGACCGTTAGCTGCTTCGCAAATAACCTTAACCTGTTTACTTATTCTATGAACATTTTCAATTGTTATTTGATTTTCCATAGCGGCAGGAATTAAAATGTCAACATCCTGTTCAATCCACGCATCACCGGGAAGAATTTCATATCCCAAACCCTTGGCTTTATCTTTATCAATAGTTCCGTATGAGTCTGTAATGCTTACCAGAGCATCTATGTCCATACCATCTGGCTTGCGGAAGGTATATGCTTTTTTATCAGTTTCATTCCAGCAGGAAATTGCAACAACTTTACCGCCTAATAGTTGATATAACCTAACGGCATATTGAGCAACATTGCCAAAGCCCTGAAAACTGGCAGTAGTATTTTTAATAGGCATATTAAGATTATTCAATGCTTCGTTTAGAACATAAATAACACCAAAACCTGTTGCCTCTGTTCTTCCTAAAGAACCGCCCATGCCAACAGGTTTACCAGTAATAAATCCGGGGGTTCTGCTGCCGTGAATAGTCTCATATTCATCAAGCATCCAAAGCATATGCTTTGCATTTGTCATAACATCAGGGGCAGGAACATCGGTATTGGGGCCCACATTCTTTGCCAATTGACGTATATAACCACGGCATAATCTTTCCTGTTCACGTTCTGTAAGATTTCTCGGATCACAGATAACTCCGCCTTTACCTCCGCCTAAGGGAATGTCTACAACCGAACACTTCCATGTCATCCACATAGATAGGGCACGAATTGTATCAATGGTTTCCATTGGATGGAAACGAATACCGCCTTTAGCGGGACCTCTCGCATCATTATGCTGTATCCTGAATCCCTTAAATACTTTAGTGGTACCGTCATCCATTTTTACGGGAATTGTGAAATGGTATTCGCGCATAGGCTGGCGCAAAAGCTCGCAGGTTGCGGAATCAAGCTCTAACTTTGAGGCAACCGAGTCAAATTGTTGCTGTGCTATCTCATAAGGATTATAAGATGTATTACTCATTTTTGGCCTCCATTAAATTAATTATATTATTTGGGATATAAGGCTTTTAATCAAGACGCAGGGTACCGCAAAATGATTTTTTATTAATATCAAATTGCAAAATATGCAAATATATCATTATGAAAAAACCATTCCAGCTTATATCCGGTATCTTTCATAAACCCAAACCATACATATCATACCAATGCATATTTAATATGTCAACGGTAGGATAGTATGATTTGAGAAATGAAACATATATATTTATCTCCTTCATATTCAATGAACTTCCAAAAAGGTATGTTTAGGGAATTTGATATTAGATTTACCAGAAATTGCACAAGAGAAGATTTCTCAATCGCATGTAAGCTAATGGGTGAAAATTTGGGCTACGATAAAATACTAAATTACATTATTCCATTAAGTAAGTGCCAGGAAGGCTTTAACCCTCCTAAGAGCGCATATAAGGTAATTTTCGAGGCTTAATAGTATGTAGCAGGGTAAAATAATGAAGGAGGAAAGCAATATGAATATGTTTGATTTAACGGGCAAAAAGGCAATAGTTGTCGGCGGTGCCGGAGATCTCGGAAAGAGCATGCTTGAAGCCCTTGTTGAAGCCGGAGCCGAAGCAGTGGTAATAGGCAGAGGTGAACGGACTAGGAACGTAGCAGACGAGCTTAGTAAAAAAGGATATAAGGTTAATCCTGTTTATGCTGAATTGACTGATAGAGCACAAGTAGATAAATCCTTTGAAGAGGCACTGGATATTCTGGGCGGCAGAGTTAATATTCTGGTAAATGCCGCAGGAATACAGAGAAGACATAAATGTGAAGAGTTCCCGATTAGTGATTGGGATGAGGTAATAGAGGTGAACCTTACCGTATCTTTCCGTTACTGTCAGCTTGCCGCACTTAATATGATACCTAACGGCGGCGGAAAAATAATTAATGTTGCTTCATTAATTAGTTTTTTCGGAGGTTATACTATTCCCGCATATGCAGCATCAAAGGGTGGAATTGCACAGCTGACCAAGGCTTTATCCAATGAATGGGCAGGTAAAGGGATTAATGTAAACGCTATTGCCCCCGGATATATGGATACAAAAATGAATGT
>JAAYNX010000208.1 GCA_012520615.1 Clostridiaceae bacterium
CAAACTACCTTGGCAACCATTTGCATTAATATAATTCTGGCAGTAAGCCTTAACCTTATTACTGGCTTTACCGGACAATTTTCTTTGGGGCATGCTGGGTTTATGTCAATAGGAGCATATGTTTGCGCAATTATCACTTTGAAAAATTCCACCATTCCGGGATTTATCTTGGGTGTTCTGGCAGGTGCTTTTACAGCAGCATTAATAGGCTGTCTTGTTGGTTTGCCCACCTTACGCCTTAGAGGAGACTACCTTGCCATAGCCACTTTAGGTATGGCGGAGATAATTCGTATAGTATTTCTTAATATGGATAGCATTACAAACGGTGCTGCAGGCTTGCAGGATATCCCCCAGTTTACTAACTGGCCATGGTTATTCTTTTATACAGCAGGCACAATCCTCATTATTTCAAACTTCATAAAATCCTCTCATGGACGTGCGTGTATCTCCATTAGGGAGGATGAAATAGCATCTGAGGCAATGGGTATTAATTCGACTAAATACAAAGTAACAGCCTTTACCATCGGAGCATTTTTTGCCGGGATTGCAGGGGCTTTATATGCTTCCACATTTAATTTTATAGATCCCAAAATCTTTGGCTTTTCTAAATCCATAGATATATTAGTAATAGTGGTTTTAGGTGGTTTGGGAAGTATTTCAGGTTCAATAATCGCAGCTATTTTATTAGCTGTAATAACCACTTATCTTCAAGCTTTTGCCAATATCCAAATGATCCTCTACTCCCTATTACTGATTATTATTATGATATTTAGGCCTCAGGGTTTGATGGGTTCTAAAGAACTGTCCCTTTCTATTTTTAGCAAGTTGGGCGAGAGTTTTAAATCCAAGAAAGGGAGGGTTTAAAATGTCAAATTTATCTGTAAAAAAACTAACTAAATCATTTGGCGGATTAACCGCAGTTTCAAACGTAAGTATGGAAATCAAAGAGGGCGAATTGGTCGGTTTAATTGGCCCAAACGGAGCCGGAAAAACTACCTTATTTAATCTATTAACAGGAGTTTATACACCCTCGTCAGGTACTATCACCCTGCACGAAAACGGCGCAAGTAAATCATTGGGAGGCTTGAAGCCTTACACCATATGTAAGAATGGCTTGGCGAGAACCTTCCAGAATATACGTTTATTTAAGGACTTGACTGTTCTGGATAATGTTCGTATAGCAATGCATAAAAATGTTAAGTACGGGTTAATTCCGAGCTTCTTCCACCTGCCTTCCTATAAAAAAGAGGAAGCCGAGCTTATAGAAAAGAGCATGGAATTACTTAAAATTCTAAAACTAGATAATAAAAAGGATGAGCTTGCCAGAAATTTACCCTATGGAGAGCAGCGACACCTAGAAATTGCCCGTGCTCTTGCTACGGACCCTACCATCTTGTTGCTGGATGAACCGGCTGCAGGAATGAATCCTGCTGAAACCTCCCAGTTAACAGAGTTAATCAGTTGGATAAGAGAACAATTTAAATTATCAATACTATTAATTGAGCATGATATGTCATTGGTCATGAAAATCTGCGAACGCATTTACGTTCTAGACTATGGAATGGTTATAGCATGCGGCACTCCAGATGAAATCAAAACTAATAAACGCGTTATAGAAGCTTATTTGGGGGAGGATTTAAGCAATGCTGGAAATTAAGAATATCAATGTGCATTTCGGCGTAATCCACGCCCTAAAAAGTATTTCTCTCAAGGTTAATGAAGGAGAGATTGTTACCCTTATAGGTGCTAATGGTGCAGGCAAAACCACTACATTACGTACTATCTCAGGTCTGAAAAAGCCTACTGACGGCAATATCCTGCTTGAGGGAAAAGATATTACCGCCTCGACCGCACAAGATAGAGTAAGAATGGGTATTTCACAATCTCCTGAAGGCCGTCGGGTATTCCCGACAATGACTGTTTTAGAAAATTTGGAATTGGGTGCATACCTCCGACGCGATAAAAATAATATCGCTGAAGATTTGAAAACTGTTTATAACCATTTTCCAATACTGGCCGACAGAAAGAAGCAGGCGGCAGGCACATTGTCAGGTGGAGAACAACAAATGCTTGCCATTGGCCGTGCAATGATGAGCCGCCCGAGAATATTGCTGCTTGATGAGCCATCCATGGGTCTTGCTCCATTGCTTGTTCAGGAAATTTTTAATATAATTAAAGATATAAACAAGGCTGGTACAACGATTCTTCTGGTAGAACAAAATGCCAGTATGGCGTTGCAAATTGCCAACCGAGCTTATGTAATGGAAACCGGGTCCATCGTACTTTCTGGTACAGGAGCCGAGCTTATGCAAAGTGACGATATTAAAAAAGCGTATTTAGGAGGTTAGAATTATGTTTGTACGAAATAAGATGACTACAAATCCTTTCACTATCTCTGCCGACCAGACCATTCCCGACGCACATGAAATCATGGCTGAAAACGGTGTTAAGCGTCTGCCTGTTATGAAAAATGGAAAACTGGTGGGAGTTGTATCAAAAGAGGATATCGTGCAGGCCTCCCCCTCCAAGGCGACAACATTTAGCATGGGCGAAATCACATATTTACTTTCTAAAACGAAAATCAGTCAAATAATGAATAAGAATCCTATCACTATATCTTCAAACGCCCTATTAGAAGAGGCTGCCATATTGATGAGAGACAATAACGTCAGCTTCTTACCTGTGGTGGATGATGATAAATTGGTGGGAATTATCACTGAAGGCAATATCTTTGATTCATTTATTGAACTTTTAGGGTTCCGTGAATCGGGAACGCGCCTTACAGTAGAAGCCGATGATGCACCAGGTATAATGGCTAATTTAACGGGTATTATTGGAGATTTTGGCGCCAATATAACTCATGTGGCTGTATATCGGGGCTGCAGCGGAAAGAGCTCCGTTGTTATAGGAATTAATTCTATGAATACTGCTGAAATGGAAAAATCCATTGAAAATCATGGCTATAAAATTCTGTACAAATTACAAAACGATTAATATTGTATAAAATGCATATAAAAAGTTTATAATCCCGGGTTAAACATTAGCTTAACCCGGGATTATATTTTATTTATTTTAAGTACCCTAATTTTTCTAAGCGAGCTTTCGAAAATATATAATGAGGTATATTTAAAATGAGACAAATTGATGAAAGCGCAATTAAGGCACAAAACGATAAGGATTTTCTTGAAATATTCATATATGAATATGAACCGTTTATTATGCATCTTACTTCTAAAGTATTGGGTAGGTATATCAGCAGAAGTGACGACCAATGGTCAATATCATTATCGGCATTTAATGAAGCCGTAAAATCATATTCCTTCGAAAAGGGCAGCTTTATCCCCTTTGCAGAAAAGGTAATAAGAAGGCTTTATGATTACATAAAAAAGCAGTCAAACCATCTGCCTGAGGTACTTGTAAGCCCTCATGTATTTGAAAACAATGCAGAGGAAGAACAAATGGCAATTGCCCATGAAATAGCGGAAAAAACCGCTGTTGCCTCTCAAAATGACGCAAGACTTGAAATAAATGATCTGGCTGATACTTTGAGTGGGTATGGTTTCTCCTTTTCCGATCTTGTTTCTGTATCACCAAAGGCAGTAAAAACAAAAAAGGCCTGTGCAAAAGCTATTGCATTTGTTATTAAAAGACCCGTATTGGTAAACGAATTAAAAAGAACAAAATTTCTTCCTACTAAGATTATTGTAGAGAATTTAAACCTACCCCGAAAAATTATTGAAAGGCATAGAAAATATATAATAGCCGGGATAGAGATAATAGCCGGAAATTATCCTATTCTAGCCGAGTATCTTAAGTTTGTTAGAGAGGAGTTTTAAGATGAAAAATATCGTACTGGAAATAAACCATAATGAGGCAGTTATTCTCTCTGATGACGGAACTGTCTCAAAAATCAAAAATAACAATTATAGTATAGGGCAGGTAATAAGCATGGAAAATACGAAGAAACCAAAATCAAAACTATATACCTTTGCGGCCAGTTTTGTAGCAGCAATGATAATTCTGACAGTAGGCGTATTTGCCTATTTTACCCCTGTAAACTATGTCAGTCTTGATGTGAATCCTTCAATTGAGTACACAATTAATTTATTTGATAGAGTATTATCTTTTGAGTCCGTAAATGAAGATGGTAAGCAGATAATTAAAAATCTTAATCTTAAGAACAAGAAGATTACACAGGCTTTGGAAGAGACTTTGGAAAAGATTGTAGCCGAAGGCTATATTACAAAAAGTGAAAATGCCGGTGTTGTAATCTCAATAACAGACTCTGCAAAGGCAGAGGTTTTAGTAAATGAGATTCTAGAAAAGACAGAAAAATACCTTGCAGATAATGACGAATCAGATGAAATTGACGTTGATGTTGAGGTAGAAGCTGTTGGACGTGAAAGGGTAACTGAAGCTCGTAAATTAGGCATAACACCGGGAAAACTAAATTTGATTGAAAAATTAAGAGACAGTACTGATGATCCCGATGATTTCGTCATTGAAGATTGGGTGGATAAATCCGTTCAAGAAATAAATAAAGCAGTTAAGGAAAACAGAAATAACAAAAAGGCTGAAAATAAGATTGATAATAACAATGATGAAGACAATGACGATGATAGTAATGATGATGTCGATGAAGATGAAGATGACGATGATGATAAAAATGACGACGTGAATCAAACCGATTCTAATAAACCTAATAAAGAAAAGAACAAGGAAAATAACAGGAATAAAAATAGAAACAAAGATAAAGCTAAAAGCAATAATGGAAATAACGGTCACGACGATGA
>JAAYNX010000075.1 GCA_012520615.1 Clostridiaceae bacterium
TAAAGGTAAATCCCGCTTTTGTGTTGTATGACAAACTCGCCGTGTATTTGTCCTGTCTTTTCCAATTGCGAAAGCTTTTCCTGGAAAATGATCTTATATGTCGGGTGTAGAAAATCCCCGAACCATTTTCCGATTACTTCGTCTTTCGAATAGCCGAAAGTCTCAAGCCACTGTTGATTAACCTCGATGATTTTTCCGTTGATATCAAGCGATTGATATCCCAGGGGAGTATTATTAAACAACAGTCGGAATCGTTTTTCCGATTGCTTGAGATCGCCCTGGACTTGCAGAAAGGCCTGTTGTTGGGTTAACAACAGATAAAGCAAAACAGAAACGACCGGATAAATCAACAGTACCGGAAAAGTGATTTCTTTAATAACGTTAATTCTATCCGGATAAGGTAAGAGGTTCATGCAAGCAATCATTACGACATGAACCACAATACTCATAAGGTAAACATTTAACCAGCGAATTTTTTTTACTTTCGAATAAATCCAAGACCGCCATATTGAACCGATTAGGGCACTGGATATGATAACCGAAACCCCCGGCAAGGCACCGGCTCCGCCTTGGACGATTCGAAAAATGCTCGCTACAACAACAGTAATTGTTGTGGGAATCGCTCCAAACAATAAGGCAGTCAGACTGATTAGGATAGACCGTGTATCAAAGACTACTCCTTCGTTAAGTTTGAACGGGATTGACATAATAGCGATACAAGTCAAAGAAATTAATATCCCGTTTACTATTTGTTTTAATTTGGTATTTTTGTCGTTTATCTGACTCGTTTGTTGGTAGATTACCGATAAAACCAACAATAATGCTGCGTTGTTGATTAAGGCTATCAAGGTAATTTTCATATAAGACCTCCTTTGAGCAGGTTGATTAGGGAAATGGGGAAGGCATTTGACTTGCTAAAGATAATTAGAAGTTTGTTCCTTCTGTAAAAGTCATGATTTTCCCACAAGATATATTCAACTTTGAATTAACCAGTAAATTCAAATTATCCACCAATTTTTTCCTTTTGGTTATGTGTATTATATAATAAAATTTAATTGTTGTCACAGTCTATAATCAAAAAATTGGTTTTTTTAATGTTTAAAGGGGTGCATTATCCATGAACACTAGACTTTAGGATTATTAAACTTGGGGTCTACTTAAAAGACAGAATCAAAAAGCAATTAAATTACCCATAAAAAAGCCTGCCCGGAAATAAATTCCCGAGCAAGCATTAATAACTTTCATTAAAAAAATCTTATTTATCTAACAGCTACTAAACGGTCTTTTTCTTCTTCGGGGCGAAGTCTTTCAAGCCCTTCGAGAATTTCCTCAAAAGAAATCCCGTGAGGCTTCGTTTTGAGCTTAGCGGTCACAAAGTAACCGTAAACGTCTTTAATGTCTTGAGCAGTGCCGCCACAGCTGCCCATAAGTTGTACTTCATTAAGAATTAAAATTCTGGTATCTATTTCAGACTCTAATTTTCCCATTCCGACAACTACCGCTTTTTTCGCAAGGCGGCTACTTCCTCTAATGCATCTACCGTGGTTTGACCGAATCCTGCAAAATCAACA
>JAAYNX010000175.1 GCA_012520615.1 Clostridiaceae bacterium
GATTACATGGCTAACTCTGACTACAGGTGCCGAGAATTGTTCTCTTGGAAACACTTGACTTGCTGCATTCCAGACACTTTCTATGAAGTTCACGTGGGAAATGGTAATCTCATTGTCCTTGCTGAATACAGGTACGATGCAATCATCTTTAAGGTGCTGCATACTTACTTCCTTTGTGTTGGCTTCAATAAATGGCAGACGCATTTCTTCTACTCCTGTTACATTTGTTGCCACTTTTTCCACAATGGGAGTTACTACCTGCATCACAGGCATTCTCCTTTCTTGCCTTATTATAGGCATGGTCATATTATAAGCCTTGACAGGCTGTAACTGCATTATTTCCATGATGAATGAAATTAGGATTGTACACTATTGATTGGCTTTCTCTTTTGGGTGTTTGCAATTCAATCTTCCTCTGCATGAAGTCGGAGGTAAGCTGCTGATACCATTCGGGGTACTGATGATACAAGGCAGTCAGTTCCTCAATAGTTGTGGTTTGTTGTAACTTCTCTCGGATGCTTTCTGCACTTACGCCATCATTGCACCATTCAAGTATCTGTCTGCCTGTGTCCTTTGTAATGGTAAACTCTGGTTTGCCGATAAAAAGACTTGTCCTGTCCTTTGAGGCAAGTGCTTGATGCTTCATGTTGATGTCAAAGACAATGGTAAACTCATAATCTATGCCATCACGCATCACTGCTTTAAGTCCCACTTTTTCTGGTACCATTTTACCATTTTTCTCATTCAGTACATAATCTTGCTTACAACGCATGGTACAAATGATGTGGCTGTCACTCTGTAGGATTTTCTGCATAAAGGCATTCATCCGTGGAGTAATCTTCTGCCAATTGGTGAAGCTGTTACCTGGCAGATTTGCATGGTACTCCAACAAATTATCCCAACATTGGGAAATGCTGTCGATGATGATTACCTCCATACCTGCATCTTCACAGACTTTTATTGCCTCGATATAGGTCTCTGGTGCAAACTTGTCTTGAAGTGGAAGTACATTATACTGCCCCAAATTTGCATAAAGGTCAGCACTTCCATTCTCGCTGTCAATGACTGCAATCTTGCTCCAATCACTGCACAGACCATAAGCTAACAGCAGGGCAGAATAAGTCTTTCCACTCCCTGCGCAGCCTTGCAGAGCCAATTTAATCTTGGCTTGCTTCTTGCTACTTTTTCTTAGTTCCATATAAAATTTCTATTAGAGATTAAACACTCATAAATAACAGAATAGGCAAGGAACTTTCTACTTTCCCTGCCTATTCATAGCCTCTTCAAGACCCACTACAGGACTGCAAGAGTTGTCACATTGCTCTGACCTTGCTGATGGAGCAGATAGAACAAGTCACCTGTCTCTGGCACACAGACATGCGAGATAACAGGATGGTCTATCTTACCACTGAGGAAGCCAGAACTTACAGCCCCTGTTTCAAATCCAAAGGCGAAGAAACATTTGCCTGTGCTCGGATTTTGCTTCACTTCAATTTTGTTCACTCCTTTCTGTGCCTTGAACTCTGCCACAGAAAAGGTCTCAATAAATCTTAATCTTTCCATATTTGTTATGATTTTAAGGATTTGTATATTTCAGTAGAAATAGAGGGACTATATCCCCATGTGCATAATTTACCCACAGGGGGAGAACCCCACTCCAACGGGTAGGGGTGGTATTGTGGTGGCTATA
>JAAYNX010000242.1 GCA_012520615.1 Clostridiaceae bacterium
ATGCCAGAAAACAAAATATTATTGTTATCAACTTTTATGTCAACTCTACCATATTCTCTGAGGCTAGCCTTGGAAACATCGCCACCCAGCATTACGCTCATCAGCTGCATACCATAGCATATTCCTAATACCGGCACGCCTAGTTCAAATACCTCTTTCACACATTTAGGAGCGTTTTCATCAAGTACCGATGCAGGACCTCCCGTAAAAATAATTCCCTTGGGGGACTTTTCCTTTATTCTTTCTATGGATGCGTTATAAGGCAATACCTCGCAATATACATTAGCTTCTCTTACTCTTCTGGCTATCAACCGATTATATTGGCCTCCGAAATCCAAAATAAGAATTAAATCGCGCTTCAAATTTTATTCCACCTTTCAGTCAAAGTATATAATTAGCTTTATTTTATAAATCTAGCCTAATAATTACCTCGTTCATCATTTAGGATGATTAAAATTACAAAACTATAAAACCAACCGTTTGAGTGGCAGATGACATTTAATCTGGTTATTATTATTAAAAGCCGGAATCAGAAATAAACTGAAACCGGCTCTTTTGGTGGGCGATAAGGAACTCGAATCCCTGACTTTCACTACGTCAAAGTGACACTCTACCAACTGAGTTAATCGCCCATGATCAATGCCATAATAATCGCATTTGGTGTGAAATTATTATAGCATCGTCTGTTTAATTTGTAAACACCAATTCATCAGCAACTTAGGATGACCTAATCAAAGGTCATATTCTATTCTGCTTCCAAATAAATATCCCCTAAATCCACATCTTCGTACCAATCAGCCGGAATTTCTATACCATTGTCTTCAGCTATGGGCAAATATCCGTCTGCTAATACCATGATTGAATATGAAGCACCTATGGGAACATATTCGCATGTAAATAAACCATTCCGATCAGTTTCTCCATATGAAAGAAGCATGTTTTCTTGAGGATTATTAATAAAATCATCAATAGTAACACCCTTCTGCAAGAAAACAAAAACAGCTCCCTGAATAGGTTTCAACGTGTAGGAATCAACTACTCTTCCCGAAAAAGCTATTGCTAGTTCTTCGGTAGGCGTTTCTACACCAGGGCTCGGTGTCTGAGGAGTAGGAAGATTCGGGTCATCGCCTTGGGCTAATGCATCCTCTAAAATTGGCAATGCTTGATTTACGGGCTTTAGATAAAACATAATGTCGTTATCTAGACCAACTATTTTTGCTGTGGGAACCCCAATCATTTCACCATTATCATTAATCGCTGTACCGCCGCTATTTCCATGGTTTACTACCGCATCGGTTTTTATCCAGTCAATTTCAGAATCTCCGTCTTCATCAACAAATCCTGATACATGGCCTGCGGTATATGTTATTGTCTCACCGCCAACGCCCGGGTATCCGAGTATATTGATAGCATCTCCCAGTTCCACTTTGTCCGAATCGGAGATTATTGCCGGTGAAAGATTTAGGTCGCTAGCCGATACAACGTTCCAATTAAGGTCTGAAACAATTTTTATTACCGCTAAATCCAGATTCTCAACACCGCTTCTATACTGGGCAAGATACTGGGGTTGGATATTCTTCTTTATATCGTCTGTAATTGCAATAGCAACATATCCTTCCGAATTATAAAGGCTGCCGTTTTCACCCACACAATGGAAGTTTGTAAGTATATAGCCATCTTTATTAACAATTGTACCTGAACCCATGGCTATAACATTAAATTCATCATCCAGTGTATACAGCTTAATCGTAGACTTTGAAAGCTTCTGCATATTGAAACCGCTTGTGCCCGCTTGAGGATTTTCAGGAGTTTCTTGTGACTTTTCCTCTTCAATCTTAACCGTTTGTTTTATACTCTTTGAAGAACGATTACCTGCTTCGTCATATGCCACTACATAGTACTCATATTCCTCTCCGATTTCCACATCGGTATCTTTATACTCAGTTTTACTCAACTTCTTTATAACATCACTATTTCTATAAAGCCTGTATTCTTCAACACCTACGTCATCATAGCTCTCGCTCCAGGCCAATTCGACTGAATCAGCATTGACCTTTGATATGGTAAGAAGAGGTGTTGTAGGTGGAGTTTCATCATCTTTTTCCATAGAACACGATGTAAATAATGTGGCCATCAAAATAATGACGGCTATTATTATAATTTGATTCTTCCGTAATTTTCTTTTAAACATTTAAAAATCACTCCAATCTTTTATTATTAAAAAGCCGTCAGTTAATGTTAAATGCGTAACTTACGTTAGGTAATTCATTGTTATTAAGCACGAAATTTTCGTAGCTTGAAGATAAGGTAATAATATATAAATCATTATTTACAATAGTGAGAATATCTCTGGCATATCCAATATCAGGCTTGTTTATATCTCCGAATGCGGATTTGCTATTAGTAATATACACATAGTTAATTATGTAGGTTTCTTTGCCTTTGGAGTCAAGATAATAACCATTTTCTGCCTGATAGAATCTATTTGTTCTACCTGCTTTTATTGACCATGCAGCTGCCGCATTTTGAAGTTTTTCTTCTTCTGTTTTCGTCTCCACATTCATCAAGCTGTCAAGAGGAACCTTTTTAACACTTACAAAGTTGGTCCCGCCATCCTTATCAATATCGCTTGCCTTAAAAAGATCTGTCTCGTTATTAGATTGAATCCATCTAGGAGGATACTGTACTTCAATAATGTTGTCGACTGTATAAACCTGATTTTTTAATGCTGAATTACTTATTAAGAGCCCTGAGAAGAGAGTTAGTGCAAGAATAATCCATACAGGAATTATTCCAGCCATAGCTTTCTTGGGTTCAATAGGGGATTTTCCAATATTGGCAGCTTCTTTCTCGTGCTTCGACGATAAATACACCAAAACGCCGAATACTATAAATGCTACCAGCGCTGCAGGAATTAATCCCAAAATATAATTTATCTTAAAGCCCCGCCTTACAATAGTATTAAGCAGGAATTGGGTAATAGCGTTAAGAGCCGAAGCAATTATAACAGCCACGGGTAATCTGAATAAATTATATTTTTTATATTTGGAAACACCCAGGACATAACAGCTTAATCCTGTAATACTGGCATGAGCAAAGGTTTCTATAACTACCAATGCAGTGACATTTGTAAGCATGGCACCACCGGAAGTAACAATGTTGTCAATGCTGGTCATAGCAGCAAAGCCTAATCCTAATGCAGATCCGTAAATAATACCATCAATTACTTCATCAAATTCTTTACTGGGATAAATGCTGTATCTAACTGATAAGAGCTTCATAGATTCTTGAATTATGGCTATTAAAATAATATTAACAATTAATTTACTGCCTATGGAAGTGATTCCACTGTTCCCATTTGGAAAAACAATGGCCACAACAGGCGTATATATTGCCTTTTGAACCAACGCACCCAGTACCATGGTTTTAAAAACGAAGCTTTTTGGCTCAGGGTTTAATCTGTCCTGACGGTAGAAAATAGTGAGCCATAGCAGCGGCGGTATTATTGCAATAATAATTGAGATTATTATTTTTACTGTTTTATTAAAATTAGGGCTTATTGTTTTTTCAAAAAAAAGTGCGATAAAGACAATTAATATTAATCCAGCCATAGAGATGAACGTAGAAAGCCATAAACCCAGCTTTGTTTTTGAGTCTTTGATACTCATGTTATTACCTCCGTGCTCCTGATAAACTCTTTCATAAAGTTCGTAGTATTTAGTTTAACATATACTGGATATAATGTCTATTAATCAAAACAAAAATAATAGGCTGAAACGGTGCAGATTATAGCCGCTAAACTAACACAATTTATACTGCGGCAACTTAGAACGGAGGTAATATATCCATTGCAAGCAATGTAATGTCGTCAGCAGGTTTTTTACCTACAAATTTATTTACATCTTTGATTATTGACTCAGTCAAATGGTCTATGCTCCACTTGTTATGCTTTATAATTACCTCTTTCAAGCGTTTGATTGAGTATTCATTATTAGATGAGTCGCGTGCATCGACCAAACCGTCAGTATATATCAAAAGCTTATCCCCCGGAAAAAGGAGAACTTGACGATTTATGAATTTCGGTTTCAATACATTCCCAAGCTTACAAATTGCGAACCCATCATTATCAAGCTCTTGAATAGAACCGTCAGGTCTTATTCTTAGGGGAGTTGTGTTAAGCCCTCCCGATGCATATGATAGTATTCCTGTTTGAGTGTTAAATACCCCATATAGCATTACAATATACATATCATCATTAAAGTTAGCAGAATTGAACGATTCGTATAGATGTGTCAATACCATTGATGGAATCGTCATACCTTCACCTGCTGTTTCTTCCATTAAAGACTGCATTTTCTGAAATGAAAAAATCGAGAGCATAGCTGCAGAAACACCATGCCCTGACACGTCTCCCACGCATATACCAAAGCGGGTTTCATCAATCTTAAATACATTGTAAAAATCACCGCTTAACCGCTCCGCAGGTACATAGCCGGCTGAAAAAGCTACATACTCATTTTCAGGTAATCCCGATGGTAACATCGACATCTGCATTCCCCTTGCTATTTCCTGATCAGCCATGAGTTTTTCATACATACCTCTCAGCTCAATAGTACGGGTATCAACCAATTTATCCATTTCTAAAATATATCCTTCAAGCTCTTCCTTAGCTTTGGATAATTGAATATAGGGTTTGCTTATACTCTCTATATAAAAAGAATAGAACAAAAGTGCATAGGAAATTGCTATATAAAATTCGCTTAGAACATTATTAACATCATAAACTTGTTTTATATTTATTAAAGCGACCTGACTGAAAAACATCAGAATTAAGCCACATGATAAAACTTTTAAGGCAATTTTATCTGTGCTTTTATATTTTTTTATAATTAAATAAAGTGTATAAACATGAAGCAAGGAACTTAAACCCAATATTATTTGACTCAAACTAGTGAGCCCTGCATTATTAATTAAATATTCCTGTTTTATCAACGGGCTTTTTAGTATCAATAAAGGAACAATTACAATCACTGCTGTTAGTGCAAATAAATATCTTCTTTTAATAACATATTTATTCTTAAATCTAATTGTTGTGAAAACACTGAAGCAGATACCATTAATAAAATGTATTAACAACCACAACAGCAATGTACATTTCGGGGTATTAAATTGATCTACTGAGTAAGTATGAATATCCAGTATTTTTATCCAGTACAAAATACCTCCGGTAAGAAAGGTAAACCCTATAATAAGTAAGCGATTCCCATTTGTCTGGGGATATGTATAGTATGAAATTAAGAAAATTGAAAAAGAAACAATAAGCAAGAAAACAATTGTAATTCTATGTATTACATTATTTTCAACTAATGCTTGTGATATCTGAAAGTATCTATCTATCAAATTAACTATTAAAAATAGTATCAAGCATAAAAAAAGAGTAATGAATATGGGAAAAAAACGACCCTTCGCATCAAATAATGATTTTCTTATTTCGGCGAAATTCATTCTCCATCCTCCGATAGATTTATCTTACGTTTATCTACATAAAATCTTATGTAAAAACAAATAAATTCAAATTACACAATTTTCTATGGTTTATTCTATCACATTATGTAGAATGAAAACAACATTGTATTTATAAAACTGTTTTATAATTTGCATTTTGCATCTACTACTTAGCAAAAAACTCTATAAGATTTATTACTACCGGGCCTAAAAGAACAATGAATATTGTGGGAAATATAAAAACAACCATGGGAAGAGTTTTTTCGTATAAAAAAACAATGACCCCCCTTTTTTGGTATAATTGAGTCGACTAAAACCAACAAAAATACTTCGAAAGGTTGATCACTGTGAACTCAATTATATCAGTTTTAATCGTCTATA
>JAAYNX010000023.1 GCA_012520615.1 Clostridiaceae bacterium
AGTATGTTCCGCAAGGAAACCCGCCTTTCACCAAAGGCATTCGTTGAATCTTTGGAGAATGGCGCTAAAAACACCATCGGCGTTGCCGCTGCATGTGCAATAGCCGGTATAATTGTAGGTATAGTGTCTCTTACCGGTATCGGGCTTAAACTTGCCGATGGTTTACTCTTACTTTCGGGAGGCATTGATATTTTTGCTTTATTCTTGACAATGATTGCTTGTATTATATTGGGGATGGGTGTTCCCACAACTGCGAATTATGTTATCATGGCCACTATTACAGCACCAATCATTTTAAAACTCATACCTTCGACCCCTGTGCTGGCAGCTCATATGTTTGTCTTCTATTTCGGCATCGTGGCAGATATTACACCACCCGTAGCTTTGGCAGCCTATGCAGGTGCGGCAATATCAGGAGGAAATCCGATACGCACAGGTGTTATTGCAACTAGGTTGGCAATTACTGCTTTCATAATCCCATATATATTTGTGCTTAATCCTGCAATGCTCCTTATAAATACTTCAGTATTTAAGGTAATACAAATTGTAATTACTTCATCAATAGGGATGTTTGCAATTGCCGGCGGTCTTGAGGGCTTTATGAAGAAAAAGCTGCCTTGGTGGCAAAGAATTCTGGCAATTGTCGGAGGCCTTGGAATGATTGACCCCAACTTTGCAACAGATATAGTTGGTATGGCGCTGATATTAATAGTTGTGGTGTTCCAATACATTATCAAAGACAATACTCATGAGCTTCAAAAAGCATAATCATGGGATAGAATATTAAAAATAGTTAAGACACAGAATACCTTCATTATTAATGAGGGTATTTTTTTATCATGACAGGCTTAACCAAAAGCGGGTAAAAGCTTGATTTTAGAGCGGACATCCTTATAATGGACGCGGCAGATTAGTATTTCCTAATGTATTTACTGGTATGGTATAATATCTATAAACACTACCTAAGCGTCATTATGGTTTTGCCATTCATTAACGTTTCACCGGGAGTATACACCCAAACTTAAAAAGGCATCCTTTGCCTATAATTGTGCAGAATATATTTACTTTTATCATAGGAGGAAATTATGGGGACAAATGTATTATTCGCTCCGATGGCTTATTCACGTTATGAAGCATCTCAAAGCCTGCCGGAAAAGTTTTCACGGTTGCTTAAAAAAACCGGACTTGCCGAAAAAGTAAACGGCAAGACTGTGGCAATAAAGATGCATGTAGGAAGCGGCATAACTTATTCAACCATTCCACCGGTTTTTATCCGGAAGCTTGTGGATTTTATTAAGCGTAATAAAGGAGACTGTTTTATAACAGATCACTATGTTTACTCACGCCACCCCGAAAGACGAGGATATACAGAGAGTAATCTTGGTTGTCCCGTTTTGGATGACTGCGGGCACTTAGGAAAGTATTACTATACAAAAGATATAGACTTCAGAACCTTTAAACATGTAGATGTGGCAGGCCTTATCCATGATGCCGATATGATGATTGATTTTTCTCATGTAAAAGGCCATGGTGCCTGCGGATACGGCGGCGCATGCAAGAATATTGCAATGGGATGTGTTACTGACAGGACCCGTCGAGAAATACATGGTTTAGAAGGCGGTCTTGTATGGGATAAAGAAAAATGCACATATTGTAAGAAGTGCCTTGACTCCTGCAACCATAAAGCTAACAGTTTCAATGAAGAGGGCAGAAACGGTGAATATGTGGTTGATTATCATAACTGTACCCTTTGCCAACACTGTGTAAAGGTTTGTCCTGTTCATGCTATAACACTGGATTCTCATAATTATACGGATTTTCAGATGGGCATGGCCATATGTACAAAAACTATTCTAGATACCTTTGAACCGGGAAGTGTGTACTATATTAATGTGCTTACCTCAATAACAGCTATATGCGATTGTTGGGGACTTACCACCCCCTCTTTGGTTCCCGATATCGGAATAATGGCTAGTAATGATATTGTGGCTATTGAGCGAGCAAGCCTCGATGCTATAAAAATTGAAAACCTGATCCCGGTAGGTGTACCTCAAGGTTGGGAACTCACTGGCGAAGGCCATCTGTTCCAGCAGCTCCACGGAAAAGACCCGTATGTTCAGCTGGAAGCTCTTGAGAAGGTTGGGCTGGGAAGCCAGAACTATGAGCTTGTAACGATAAAATAATAACCACTCTCCTTTCAGAATGTGTAAAACATCGTAAAAAAACAAACTCTGACTCAGATTAATTTAACCTATATGAGTGAAAGAGTCATCCTATATTGGGTGACTCTTTTTGTTAGTCTTCTAAAATCAGCGCAACACCGTATCGTAGCATTTCTTCATCAATACCCCCTTCGAGGCCTCCGATAATATTTCCGTCTTTATTAAAAACGTAGCTGGCAGTGCAGATATTTCTTGCGTATGACTAATAAAACTTATAAAACGGTTAGGTGGTATACTTTTCATTAAATAAGGGAAATGTCGCATATTTTATCTTGACAAAGTCTTCTATTTGTACTATAATTTAACCATCATAAATAACAATGGTAATCATGATATACTCTACTATTTGTGTATTTTATTAATATCACGGAGGTTTTAGTATGAAACATTTTAGAATTTTAACATTAGCACTATGCTTTTGCACCTTTTTTTCAGTTACTTCCTTTGCATTCACTGATAATACTAACAACATTGTTACAGAACAGATTACAGAACAGATCAAGGTGTATAGTAGGGAGGATTTTATTGCCCGAATAGCAGAAGTTGAAAATAGTACTATTGGAAGTTCAAATAGAAAAGTCGCACAAATTGAGACTTCTTCTAAAGTCAGGCTCCCTCTTAACGACTACAGTTATAAGACCTTACCTCTAACACGAAAAGGAACCATGGACGGTTTTTACACTTATCATGAATATATAAAAACTAAGAACTTCGGAGCTGGAAATTCCGCAGAGCAGGGAGTTTTATACATCCAATACAATGTTTTATCTTTCCGTCAAATAACCGGTATTGCTGCAGCATGGACTGGTGCAAACGCTTCTGGTCCATACACATTTACCGAGTACTATCATAATTATACTTATACAGGTAAGAGTATTTCTCAGCAAGCCAGAGGAGCTATTGAAATAGCAATTGACGTATCTGGAAAAGGTGGCTTAGATTATAAGAACAAACTACTAGGTGTTGGATTTAGTGTATCGGTGACTATAGGAACTACGTGTTATGTAAGAAAAGTCGAATCTTGGTCCGGTACACTGTCAATTTACTAGGCCCAATTACATAAAGGGGGCTAAAGATATTATATGCCCCCTCTATACATAATATGGAGGGTACAACATCATGAAAAAGTTTTTCATAACTTTTGCCATCATACTTACTTGTGTCTTTATCTGGCTCTTTATCAGGCCTGCACAAGAAACATACATTAAAGAAGTGCCCAGTTACAAGGTAACAGAGTTCAATTTTAGCCATGCAATATCATCAGCCATTGGGCTAAAAGATATTGGCGGTGATTTAATGATAACCGATTTTAGTATATCCAATGATAATCAGGGCTATATCAGCTATTTATCAATTCATGCCTTACATACATCAAAGGAAGTATACGACCAGTATGCCATTCAATATCTTACAGAAAATGAAAAGGGAAAATACATAATCCATAAGGCCGTTTTACAGCAGGCTAGTATCAAGGGTATTGATATCAACACTATTTCAAACACCCTCAAGGATTTACCAATGGAAGACTTCTCTTCCATAAGGAGCTTAGGCTATTATCAAACGATCAATATTACCTCTAAAGCTCAAAGTTTTATAGTTGGCCAGGATGGCATAAAACTTTTAGAGGGCAATACCAAAAATGAATTGGAGAATGTTTATGTCATCTATGGCACACCAAGGGAAACCAATGAATACCCCATTTTTTACTACATTTCAGTGAAATAATATTTTTTGAATGTATCATATAATTTAATAGGGGCTGCCTAAAATAGACGGTCATCCTGTGAGAATGAAGGATCTTAATAGAATCTGTGCATAACAGCATGATCTTAAAGATCCTTCATCTAATTTATATCTTCAGAATGACACCTTCAATATTTTGAGACAGCTCTTTTTGTATGCAAAAGAAAAAAATATATTGACTTAAGATTTTTACGATGATATCATTTTAATATTATATATATATTATTTTGAAATCGGAGGTCTGTATATGGAAAAAATTTATTCCAACGAGATTGAGCTTAATGCCAAAAACGGAATGCCTGTACTAATACTTAGCATTTTTCTCGTATTTGCCGGAATAGCCGCTATAATTGTAGGTGCTATTCTTATAGAAAATCTAAAGCCGGCAGCAATCGGTGTGATTCTTCTTATTCTAGGCATACTCTACACTTGCGTTTGTTGGATTCCGTTTTTAGGATTGAAAATACTAAAGCCCCAGGAAGCCCTTGTTCTCACATTATTCGGTGAGTACATCGGCACTATAAAGGGAGAAGGCTTTTTCTTTGTAAATCCTTTTGTATCAGCTGTAAATCCCACTGCGGGGAAAGGCATGGCAACAGGAACAGAAGATCAGAATCCCAACGCACAAATAAATACAACTACAGGGAATATTAATCTAAACATCCCTAGCAAGATTATTTCTTTAAAAGCTATGACTCTTAATAACAATAAACAAAAGGTCAATGACGCTCTTGGAAATCCTATTGAAATAGGGATTGTAGTAATATGGCGTGTCATTGATACTGCTAAAGCCGCATTTAATGTAGACAATTATAAAGCATTCCTATCAATACAAAGTGACTCTGCTCTTCGCAACATTGCAAGGCTCTATCCTTATGACATGGCCGATGACGGTGAGGAAATGACCTTACGAGGCAGCAGCCAAGAAGTTGCAGATAAGCTTAAAGCAGAAATTCAATCCAGAGTAGATATCGCCGGTCTCGAAATAATCGAGGCAAGAATTACACATTTGGCCTACGCACCGGAAATAGCTGCCGCAATGCTGCAAAGGCAACAAGCGGCAGCAATTATTGATGCCAGGAAGATGATTGTCGACGGCGCTGTTGGAATGGTTGAAATGGCTTTAGCAAAATTAAGCGAAAACGATGTTATACAGTTGGATGAGGAAAGGAAAGCTGCCATGGTCAGCAATCTGCTTGTAGTACTTTGCGGTAATAAAGACGCTCAGCCCATAGTAAATAGCGGGTCGATATATTAATTGTTATGGTAAAGAAAAATGAGAATGACAAAAAGCAAATATTGTTACGTTTAGCTCCAACTCTCTGGAAAGAGCTGGCATCATGGGCTGAGGATGATTTCCGCTCAATCAACGGGCAGATTGAATATCTCCTTTCAGAATGTGTAAAACATCGTAAAAAAATAAACTCTGACTCGGATTGATTTAACCTATATGAGTGAAAGAGTCTCCCTATACTGGGTGACTCTTTTTTTGTTAGTCTTCTAAAATCAGTGATACGCCGTATCGTAGTGTTTCTTCATCAATGCCCCCTTCGAGGGCTCCGATAATATTTCCGTCTTTATTAATAAAAAACGTGGTTGGCAGTGCACGTATGCCATATGTTGCCGCAGCATTCTGCTTGGTATCAAAGAGTACGGTAAAAGTAAATCCCTGCTCCTCTACATGCATCTTTCCTTTTTCTACTGTCTCTCTTCCCCCATCGACCATATCAACCATCAGGAATAACAACTCATCTTTGGAGTACTCTTCCGATACTTTGTTGAAATGAGGCATCTCATCCTTGCAAGGCGGGCACCAACTAGCCCAGAAATTGAGAACAATCGGAGTTCCTATATAATCTGACAGCTTTACTTCGTTTCCGTCATAATCCAATACCTTAAAGTCTGATGCCTTAAAAGGCTCATCTTCTTGCGGTTCTTCCCCTTGTTGTAGCTCTTCTCCCTGAGGATCTTCTTCTTGAGGTTCACCTCCCGGCGCAGATGTCTCTGAAGGCGGAACTGAAGCGGAGGATGTCGGTGTACTTGTTTCTGTGGGAAGTCCTAGGGAATTGGGCGCTTTATATCGCTCGGTTAAATAATTGTATCCTATTACAGCAACTAGAATTAGCAATATAAAACCCGCAATATATAATAATGATTTTACTTTTTTGTTCATGGTGCCTCCTTACTGATTTGAAGTTTACGTCTTAATATTTATTCACTAGAATGTAAAAAAAGCAAGTATTCTTCCCAATAAACCTGTCATCATTGCAATACCTAATATTATCAATATGAGTCCCGAAATAATGTTCACTGTCCTATAATTTCTCTTAATAAAGTCAAAAACACCTTTTAGTTTATCAAGAATCATCGCAGAAACAACAAATGGTATTCCCAATCCCATTGAAAAACTCAGCAGCATAAGAATTCCTTTATAACTTCCCTGAGAGGTAGCTGCTAACATAAGAGCAGAGCCAAGGAAAGCTCCCACGCAAGGTGTCCATCCTATTGAGAAAATAACGCCGAATAAGGCCGACGAAAAAAATCCCGGTTCTGAGGGCTTATAATCAAAACTATTGTTTCTTGTTAAAAATGAAAGGTTGATAACACCCATATAGCTAAGCCCAAAGATAATGATAATACCCCCAGCCATAATGTTTATCCACTTAGAATATCTTATAAGTAGGCTTCCAAGTGTACCAGCAAATGCCCCTAACAATACAAATACTATGGTAAAGCCAAGCACGAAGCCCAATGCATTTCTAATAGTTTTTTTACCGTTTTCGGTGCCTCCTGCAAAATAGGAAATATATATGGGAAGCAACGGAAGCATACACGGTGAAATAAATGCTATGATCCCTTCTAGAAAAGTAATAAGATAATCCATAGACGGCTCCTTTTATTTACTTAGGGTTTCCCCTTTTATGCAAAAATCCCCAGAATGATTGTACATACTTATTCTAATTGTTTGCTTAAGAATCGGGTAACATATCAATTTGGTTATAAGAATTATATTATATCCCCGACCTTTTTTCAGTAACAAAGTGACATAACAGCACAAAAAAATACCGAGGATTGCATATCCCCGGTATGGTATCGGAAGATTCAAAGTCTAATATCAACATTCTGTCCTAAATTTGGTTGGACACTTTGCTGCAATACTTTAAGCAAAGCCTCTACGTTTGTCTCCGCACTGGTCATAGCCTTTTTCATAACAGCTATCCCCACCTGTTGCATCAATTGGCCTTGCTTCATCGAAATAGATAATGCTGCAACATCCATAAAAATCAACTCCAGCATTTAGTACTATAATAATACCCACAATAACTTAGCTTGAATCACTTCACAGCTCCTTTATTTTACGGTTATGCTCCGCAATTCTTAAAAGCAGATATTACTTGCGTATGACTAAAAAGTTTTAAACGACAGGGACGTATACATTTTATAAGCTTTTTAGTTGACCATGATGGCATAAAGCGTTTAGAAAGCAATACAGAAAATGAATTAGAGAATGTTTATGTCCTCTATTGCATACCAAAAGAAACCAACGAATTCCCCGTTTTTTACTACATTTCAGCGAAATAAGTGTTTTTGAATGCATCATATATGATGACCAAGAATTTGACATACACTTATTCAAAAAGGAGCAGATTCCTCTGCTCCTTTTTGGAGGTCTTTCTTATATAAATGACGCCTCTATACCCCCATACCCTATCATGCTCTTGTACTGATAAAGTTTAGAAATTTTATTACTTGTTTACCACGTTTACTGGTGTGCCATTCAGATACTGTCTAAGGTTATCAACGGCTACATCCATTAAGCGTTGCCTGCTTTCTTTTGACGCCCAGCTTATGTGCGGTGTAATGTAACAGTTCTTTGCCTTAAGAAGTGGATTATCTCCCTTTATAGGCTCAGTTGAAACTACATCCAAGCCTGCTGCGTATACTTTGCCGCTGTTAAGAGCATCTGCAAGGTCTTGTTCCACAATCAACGGGCCGCGGCTGTTGTTCAGAATAATAACGCCGTCCTTCATCTTGGCTATAGAGTCCTTATTAATAATGCCTTCTGTTTCAGGGAACAAAGGACAGTGTAATGATATAACATCAGATGTACTCAACAGAGTATCTAAGTCTACATATTCAGCAATTTCTTTTCCGCTATCGTTAGGATAATTGTCATACGCAATAACTTTCATACCAAGAGCTTTTGCAATCCTTCCAGTAGCTTGTCCGATTCTTCCGAACCCAATTATACCCATGGTCTTTTGGTCAAGCTCAATTAGCGGATAATCCCAGAAACACCAATCCGGGTTGCTTTCCCATCGCCCTTCACGTACAGCATTACTGTGATGGCCAATGTTATGACATATTTCCAAAAGAAGCGCTATTGCAAACTGGCCCACCGCTGCCGTACCGTAAGACGGAACATTTGTTACGGGTATTCCTTTTTCCTTTGCGGCAACATAATCTACCACATTGTAACCTGTGGCCAGCACTCCGATATATTTCACAGTTGGGCACGCATCTAATGTTGCACGGCTAATTGGAGTTTTGTTTGTAAAAATAATCTCCGCATCACCGATACGTTCTACTATTTTATCAGCAGGGGTTCGATCATGCACTGTCAATTCGCCGAGAGCCGCTAATGGTTCCCAGCTTAAATCCCCCGGATTTTCTGTATAACCATCTAATACCACAATTTTTGCCATAATTAATTCCTCCTTTTCTAATCCTCTAATAATGCCCATGCACGGTTGATAACACGCTTTGTATTGGCCAGAATAATATCCTCGTCCTCATCGCCCCAAGGCTTTACCTCAAAAGATAACACATAGGGGTCATGCGGATTAAAGAAGCCCTCTTCTTTTAATACCCGGAAAAAGTCAACCAGCTCCGCAACATCATTAGCGCTATTTGGATATCCAAACCTTGGGTGCATGTCACCATAAGCTTCAGCACCTTTTTTAACCACTGCATTTCCAATATGGAAATGGGTGATATATGGGCGTAATGTACGCACTACAAATTGGCTGGTCTCATATGTTGTCGGGAAATGGCTAAGATCTACCAATAAACCAAAGTTATTGTGTGTTGTACGCATATCAGCAGCAAACTTTGCAGCATAAGGAGCAGGGCCGATTAGAGTAGCCTTGTCCATATCGTAGTCGAATACTTCAATCTCAACCATCATTCCTTTTGTCGCAGCATAGTCACATACCGCCCGAGTTGTCTTTAGCAACTGATTATATGCCTCATCTTTTGTCTCAGGGCTCCATTTACCTGCCAGATAAGCAATGCCTTTAGCACCAAGATATTCGGCCTCATCAACAGCCTCAATCAATGTCTTTTCTGCCTTTTTACGTCCTTCTTCATCGATATCGTTAGGATTAAGCTTAGGTCCCAACAATCGTGGCTGCGCACCATAGCACACCTTAAGATGGGACTGTTCTAATAGCTTCTTAGCCTTTTTACGTGTTTCATCATCGTTAAATTGAGTGATTTCCAAAGCATCAAAGAAATCATCGCTGGCAAAAGCTTTGATTGATTCTAGTACATCCCTGCGAGGGTGACTCATCCATTGAATAGTTCCAATTTGGAAATATTTGTGAATACTATCTCGCATAATCTCTGCCTCCTTCAAGCGTTTTATTTAAATCATCTCTTACCTTTTAAACAATTGCATCTTAGCTCTTCTGTTTTTAGATTAGTATTGCTTTTTTTATCTTCTTTAATGTTTTATTTACTGTGCTCAAAAGAAGATTACTATACCAAGTAACGTTGTATTATATCTTGGATATTTTTTAATACATCATAGGTCAAGTATATAGTGATATAATCAAAATGTCAATATATCGATTTATATTTGAGCAAAAAATCTTGACAATATATCAAATATATTTTATTATGCTATATGTTGTAATACAAGTATGATAATGATATAATAATTAGCAGATTATTCTTTAGGAGAAGATGATGCCATGAAGATTAAAATAAGCGATAAAATAGCCGAACAAATTAAGCAAGCAATAGCTTCAAAGGTTTGGCTACCGGAATCACAACTTCCATCTGAAAAACAGCTAGGAGAAATGTATGGCGCCAGCAGAGTATCTGTCCGTTCTGCCCTTCAAAAACTATCCGGAGAAGGGCTGGTTAAAACTGTAAGAGGAAAGGGCTCTTTTGTTTGTTCTTCTCCTGCCGAGAATAAGTCTACTGAAATACTCCCATTTTATATAAAGGATAAGTCAGATCGCATTAATTTATTTGAATTTCGTATGATTTTTGAAGTTGAAAGTGCATATATTGCCGCTTTGCGAGCTGATACAGCAATTATTCAGGCTTTGAACGATTCTGCTGTAAAAATGCGTGACGCTGCAACCAATGAAGAGATCGCAAAATATGATGCAGAATTTCACAGGTTAATTGCTGAAGCAACACGTAATCCTATCATAATTAGGATATTTGAACTTATGAAAGATGCTTATAACCAAATGTTTTGCCAGAATGTTTCTTTATTAGGTGCAGCAGGTGCAAATGCCCATATGAAAATTATAACCGCAATAGAAATGCGTAATGGAGAATTAGCTAAAAAATATATGGCAGAACATTTAACCAATACAATGGAGCAAACCTCATCCCAAGGGGCATACAAGTAATTAGTCCGGCATAATTGTGGTATACTATCATTTGATTTAAAAGGGGCCATATTGTAGGAAAATAATGTATAATGGTATAAACCACAAAATGCAGGAGGTATATATCCATATGAATTTAAATAGTGCTAATACTGATTGGTTGGTTCCTTTAGCTGATAAGGCAGTAAAATGCAGTTCTATAAATCCTGAGCTGTATAAAAAATATGATGTTAAGAGGGGCCTGCGGGATATCAGCGGCAAAGGCGTTCTTGCAGGGCTTACTGAGATCGGCGAAATACACGCCTATAATATTGATGAAGGTGATTTAGTTCCTTGCCCCGGCAAGCTCTATTATAGAGGCTATGATATAGAAGATATTGTCAAAGGTTTTTTAAGTGAAAACAGGTTTGGATTCGAAGAAATCTGTTACTTGTTGCTTTTCGGAGAATTGCCCGATAGTAAAACGTTAAAAGAATTTACGGCGAATCTTAGTGAGTACAGACGGCTTCCGGTAGATTTTAACCGTGACCTAATTATGAAAGCACCAGCAAAGGACATGATGAATGTTCTTTCCAGGTCTGTATTAGCATTATATAGCTTTGATGACAACCCTGATGATAACTCATTACAAAATGTTTTACGTCAGTGCCTCCAAATGATTGCATATTTTCCGTTACTTGCGGTCTACGGCTATCAAGCATATAGCCATTATCACGGTAAGAAAAGCCTTTATATTCACAGCCCTCTTCCTGAATTAAGCACAGCAGAGAATATCCTCCATATGTTAAGGCCTGATAGCCAGTTTTCTGAACTTGAAGCAGTGCTCTTGGATCTGGCACTGGTATTGCACGCAGAACATGGGGGAGGTAATAACTCCAGTTTCACAACTCATGTTATGACCTCCACCGGTACCGATACCTATTCGGTAATGGCAGCAGCTTTAGGCGCCTTAAAAGGTCCAAAACATGGAGGTGCAAATGTTAAGGTTGTTCAAATGATCGATGAAATAAAGAAGGAAATAAAAGATTGGTCAGACGATGAGGAAATTGAAGCCTATCTCCAGAAGCTTTTAAATAAAGAAGCCTTTGATCGCTCGGGTCTTATTTATGGTATGGGGCATGCTGTTTATTCGATTTCAGACCCTAGAGCCGAAATCTTTAAGGGACATGTAGGACAACTTGCTCAACATAAAGGTATGGGTGAAGAATTTAAACTTTACTCAAAAATTGAGGAGCTGGCTCCTGCAGTAATAAGTAAGTGTAGGAAGATATACAAGGGTGTAAGCGCTAATATTGACTTTTACTCAGGATTTGTTTATCGTATGTTAGAAATTCCCGTTGAGATGTTTACCCCGGTCTTTGCAATTTCAAGAACCGCAGGTTGGAGTGCTCACCGCCTTGAAGAATTAATCAATAACGGCAAGATTATTAGGCCGGCATACAAGAGCATAGCTCCACGCAGAGCATATGTTTCTATGGATCATAGATAGGACGGCCTAGTGCCGCGGTGCTTTTTTAATCATGTATGGTTTACGGTGTCACCGTGAAGTAATGAGTGTCCGGCGTGTATTCTCTGGGAAGGAATCCAGCTATAAACCATGGGAAATGGCGGTTCATTTCATTCATTACATTTACGAGTGTGTTGATATACGGCATATATATCTGCTTTAATACCATTTCGTCATCAATATGGTAATACCAGTTGAGATTAAACTCATTGCGGCTTATTATTGTCAACCCTGAAAAGTGGTAAAAAGTCAAAGGGTGTTCGTCAACAAATATCTTGCCTTCTTTTACTGTGACGGTGTAATTCTGAATATTCCACAGTGCAGTGTTGGCGCCTTTGCTTCTAACCACATGAACACCCCGGAATTCTTCAGGCCAGCTTTCAACATACCTTTGATCCCCAAAAACCTTTCTTATTTTATCTTCATTTATAGGACAATATAAAATGCATTGTGTCCTCCATTTGCTAACGGCGTCCATTGCATTTACATCGTTTTTACACCCGACAAAGCCGGTATTAAAAACACCTGATGACCCATAGTATTTAAGAAAATCTCTCGCATTCCTATGGTGAGTTAAAAATAATGAAGCGGAAGGGTTTTCAAGAAATATATTGTCCGGGCTTGAGAAAAAGAAGAGATCCGCATCAAGGTGGGCAAAATATCGGCAATCCGGGTATTTCTCCATTACATAATGTAAAAATACCGGCTTTAATGTCCAGCAGAAGGCCTGAAAAGGTCTTTCATTCTTTGCTCTTATGAGCATATCACTTTCAACCTCTTTAAGCATTATGGGAACTATTTCTTCAATATTTATTTTGTTTAAAATATGCCACACTATATCATTCACACAAAGGGTATATAGTTTAAAATCGCTATAATTCGCCCTTAGAGAAGAAATCATTGCAAGATATTTAAATAAATGATCCTGAGAAACCACTGTTGTAAAATGATACTTATTCATAACTGCCTCCCTTTTCTTTTCGATTTGCCTTTAATAGCCTCTCAAAATCTATATCAAAGGCCTGCTTTAATAATGCCGATAATTCCTTGATAAAATAATTCACACCTTCTTTTTCTTCAATAATGAGTATTTTTTTTATATAATAGTCCAGTTTATTGATAAAACTTAGAAACACGGGTTTTCCATTGTCCTCAAGTGGTGAAAAAAGTCTTTTTCTTATTACTTGCAAAACATCTAAGAAAATCTGTAATATATCATGATACTCATTATTAGGAATTAGCTGATATATATCTTTAACAATTCCATTAAGGCTGTCTCTATCAAGGCCTAGGTTATCACTCATGCACACCAGGGGAACATCAATAAAATAAATATTGTTGTATTTATCACACATAAAATTAATATTTACTATAAGATCGTCAGACCGGTAGTTAGCCGGATGCTCTTGATGTAGGCTCAAAATATAATCGGCCATCACAAAGTTACAGCCCGATTTATAGAGCCTTACACCTAAGTCGTAGTCTTCATAGCCATAGCGCACTATATTGGTGTCAAACATGCCTACATCCATAACTTTTTGCTTTTCAACGGAAACATTGTTTGTTATAAAAAATCGCCAAGGCAAATAATAATCTGTAAAGTTTCTACCAAATTGTTTTACTATCTCCTTTAAATCATTAATAAAGCCAAAATCAAGATCGAAACTGTATTCCCATAGATCCTCATCTTTTATACTCTCTTCTTCTATCAGCGGATAGGCATCCCAATATAAAGACAAACGATGAAGGCCGAACTTTTCCCGGATTTTCTCAAAATTTGCAACCTGATCATATGTGAAGTTTTTATAATAATATGTAAATATTCTTCGCCAGAATAACCCGCAAACCACTTGATTAGGCTTTATATGCGCATCAATATGCTGTTTTAAATAATCCTTTGATGCAATCATATCGCTATCATGGAAAATCAAGATTTCGCCTTCTGCGCTTAATATTCCTTCGTTTCTTCCATATGCAATTCCCCTGTTTTTTTCAATCCGAATAATTTTCATGGGGTATTTAAGCTCGAAACACTTTAGCATCTCGATGGTGTTGTCGGTAGAGCCATTATCGATAACCACAACCTCTACATCATCACCATCATAGCTTTGACAGTTTAACGCCGTCAGGTTTAAATAGAGCCGTTCCTTGGCATTGTAAGAAGGTATGATAATACTTGCTTTCACTTCATTCAAGCATCCTTCCCAAAAAATCTTCTATACCACTCAATTGTCCTTATAAGTCCTTCATCTATTGTGAATGAAGGGTTCCATCCTAATATCTCCCTTGCCTTTTTTGCCGAAAGATACTGATGTACTATCTCATTACTTCCCTGATTTAGAATAGCAGGAGTCAAGTCTGTGTCCATTAGTGCAAGTATTTTATTAACAAGTTCCAATACTGTAAGTTGAATTTCATTGCTAAAGTTAAAAGCCTGGCCTTCAAGCCCAAGGTCAATCATTTTTTCTGCCAGAAGCATATAGGCTTTTACCGCATCCTCAACATAAAAATAGTCTCTTATAAATGTTCCGTCGCTTCTTATTACAGGCCTTTCCCCCCGCAAAACACTTTTTATTGTCTGAGGAATAATCCTGTTAAAATTAAGGTCTCCTCCTCCGTAAAGATTCCCGCAGCGCGTTATGCATACAGGAAGGCCATATGTTTTATGATACGCTTGGGCTATCAAATCGGTGCAGCTTTTAGATACATCATAAGGGTGACTTCCTTTTAAGGGCATATCTTCATGGTAAGGAAGCTGTGTCTGATCCCCATAAGCTTTGTCGCTCGACGCAACTATAATTCTTTTTATAAGAGGGCTTCGTCTGGCAGCCTCCAAAATATTATATGTACCCCTTATATTAGCTTCAAATGTTCCCAAAGGGTTTCTGTTAGATATCCCTACAATGGCCTGGGCAGCAATGTGGAACACTGTATCAATTTCATATTCTCCCATTATGCGCTCTAATAGGGGTTCGTCCTCGACTGCTCCCCAAACGACATTTATTTTCTTATATTCTTCACCTGTATATAGATTTGATTTCGGCACCTTGTCTCTCACAAGTCCGGTTACGTTTGCCCCCTGATTCACCAATTCCTTTGCTATATAACTTCCTAAAAAGCCGGTGCAGCCTGTCAGAAAGACATTTTTACTATCCCAAAAGCTCATGCCTTTACCACGCCTTCCATAAATATTCATCATTATTGCTTTGTTGATTAATTCTTAAAATATCGCTGTAAGTATCGCAGGCAGTCCAATAGCCTTCGTGGAGATAGACTGCCAATTGCCTGTCTAATGCAAGATTTTTTAGAGGTTCCTGCTCCAAAACACTTGTGGTATCGTCCTTTATATAATCAAATATTTCAGGCTCAAAAACGAAGAAACCTCCGTTTATAATTCCGCCGAAGTTTTCCTTTTCGCTAAAAGACGTTGCTATGCCTTCTTCAACGGTTAGAATGCCATATTGAGTCTTCTTTTTTACTCCGGTTACCGTGGCAATCTTCCCCATTTTTTTATGATATGTAAGAAGCTTGTTAATATCTACATTGGAAAGTCCATCACCGTATGTAACCATAAAAGTCTCGTTTCCAATATATTCTTTTGCCCTTTTTATACGGCTTCCTGTCATGGTTTCCATTCCCGTGTCCAGAAATGTTACCCTCCAATCCTCCTTTTCCTCTAGCAGCTCCAAACTGTTTTCTATGGTATCAAGCCTGAAATTGTGCTGTTTCCATCCATAATCCATAAAATATTCTTTTATTTTTTCTCCCTTATAGCCTAGAAGGAGAATGAAATCATTAAAGCCAAAGTGCTTATAGTTTTTCATAATATGCCAGAGCATCGGTTTTCCGCACACCAAAGCCATAGGCTTGGGCATGTCCTCAGTAAGTTCATACATCCTGAGCCCCTTGCCCCCGCAAAGTATAACGACTTTCATCCCTCTGCCTCCCTTGTTTTGCATAATGGTTGTACTTATATAGTATCTTATGTTGTACGCTGCTTATGGGTGAAACGGTTACCCCGTCACACTGAGCGTATAATCCCGCATGCCAGCCTTTTCCCCGCATCGCCGGCGGGCTGTGACCTATAATCATCAGGGTTCTGATGTATTATCACCGTTCGTCCAATCACTTGTGCAGGGACAAATCTATCTGTAAAAAAGGCTAAGAATGCATACCCTTCATTGCCGAAGAGTACCGGCATATCACCTGCATGTGCCGGATGAGGCATATTTCTAGGGTTATAGTGGCCCATAGCTGCCTTGAAAGGATCTGAGGGGTCTCCCTTTTCACAGGTATTTCCTTCATGAATGTGAAATCCAAAGGGATTTATAGGTGGTGTGCTATTTGTTGGAAGAGCAGTCTTTGGAAGGTTATAGACCTCGGCTACTACCAAACTACCATTGTGTGCAGGATAAAAGCTTACCTCCCCGGTAATTGAAGGTGCCAAGGGCCCTCCTGCAAGTGAAGCCTTCGCTGAAGGCTTCTTATTGAGTATTAAATTGGAGAAAAAATTTATATTTTTTATTTTCATGATTTGCTCTCTTCAGAATGATTCCGCTACATTATATGCTAGATAAAAAAAAGGGGGACTATGGCTATTCCTTTCTAGTCATACAATTGTTTTATGTTTCTTTTAGAATCTAATTAAAAGCTATTTTTTTTCCCTATTTCATAGTAATATGTGGTTATAGGATTAAGCTTGATAAACTAGTAAACGCTGTTTTTTTGTTCGTATCAAGTGGGCTATTCCTTAGCTAATAAGTGCGTTAAATGCGAGGATTAATAAATATGGCTATTGAAATTGAGCGTAAATTTCTGGTTATAAATGATGATTATAAGAAGGGGATCAATGGAACCCATTATAAGCAGGGATATTTAGATACTAACCCACAATGCACGATTCGGGTAAGAACAACAGGAAATCAGGGCTATCTTACTATAAAGGGCATCTCAATAGGTGCTGCTCGCACCGAATACGAATATCCCATTCCCTATGAAGACGCCCAAGGGTTGTTCTCTTTATGTGAAAAGCCCTTAATTGAAAAGTACCGCTATCTGGTGCCATATGCAGGAAACACATGGGAAGTAGATGAGTTCTGCGGTGAAAACAAAGGACTTGTTATAGCTGAAATTGAACTAGAATATGAAGACCAGCCTTTTGAGCTTCCCCCGTGGGTAGGGGCGGAAGTAACCTCAGATCCAAGGTATTACAATTCAAATCTCATACGTTTTCCGTTCAAGTCATGGCTATAGGTAGCAGGGCGACTTTTCTCACCTTGTATTAACGGAATTTTTAAGCTAATAAAATATTAAAATGTCAGTCGGACGGGCACAAAATGCGCTTTCCACCAATAGAATGGTGGTGAGGTGGTATCAGTGAAGTGCGATTTTATTAAAACTAAGACAATAAAGGACCGTTTATATCATAATAAGATATTAATGGTTAATGTAAAAATTGATTATCCTTATTTAGTTTCAAACTACAGCAGAAACTCAATGCGCTTTAACATGCATTATCGGGAAAAGGCACATAAAAATAACCGCTATGCTTCTACCAAGCTCTATCAGGCAGCTGTAAAACAATATAATGTATCCGTTGCACAAGGCTTCCCCTTTCACAGCTTTGAATTTGTAGAAGCTTTTGAGCCCACTTACTGCAAAAAAACTATAATAAGCTTATTTTATGATATTTATGAATTTACAGGAGGCGCTCACGGGAACACTGTCAGAAGCGGCAACACATGGGATATGAAAAGAGGTACTATACTAAGATTAGAATCATTGTTTGTAAATGACTACAACTATAAGCCGGTAATGTTGAAATATATCGCCTCTGAAGCTAGGAGAAGACAAATAACCGGAATGGCACATTATTTTGACAACTTGGATGAGAACCTAAACAAATATTTTGATTCAAAAAATTACTACCTGACAGACGAAGGCCTTGCGATTTTCTATCCCTTGTACACCATTGCACCATATTCCGAGGGTATTCAGGTCTTTATAATACCCTACCAAATGTTTGGCGATAATCTTAAATACGATTTGATTTAATCTTTGATAAAATTTTAGAAAATTATTTTGTAAAAGAGCAATCTCACTTCTGTAAGGGGTGGTCAAACAGGCCATCCCTATTTGACCTTTTAAGAATATTCAAGGGTCATTGCTACCGCTCGCCTCACCGGGCGGAACCGTTGCTAAATGGAAGGATCCCACTGGTCGAAACATTAGCTGAAGTACTTAAAACTACAATTAGTATAAGATTTAAACAAAAAAGACTACCGCGTAAGCCGGAAGCCTTTATAAATAGTAGGATTATCGGATGGGCGGTGTATCCATCATCTCAGGTACTCTTTCGAGTGCGTCGGGAACCTTTTCCGACCTCAATAACCCTACCAAAACTAATATATACATTTACATACTAATAATACATCAATTGTTTTTATGCGTCAATATAAAATTTTTTAATTCTTCCACTATGTAGTCTACGAGCTAGTTTTGATTCTTGTATATCATGCATTGTTGAAACATATAGATATCCTCTATCTGTATTTAACTTTATACCAACTAATATATTTTTATCAAGTACTTTTATGAGTTCGATTGAATCCCCATTTTCATTGGGGTTAATCCCTACATAATCTGGATGCTCAATTATATCTGGAATATCATCAATGTGTTTTAAACAATTTAAATGTTTGTGGTTTATTAAATGGGATGGAAATCCTTTTGAACGGTATATTTTATCCAATGGTAGGTTCGTTCCAGCTATATCATTTAGTTGTTGATAAAATTCTCCAACCTCTATTAATTTATCAGAACTCGACATTTTTTGACCCCCAAAAGCACAAGACTATTTATATTATTAAATCATACTTTGTTGATTTATGGTACATATTGTAGTAAAATATTTTTGTAGCAAATTTTGAGATATTGTACTGCTGCATTAAAGAACCTTAGCTAACACTATTTTCACGCTTCGAGGTGTTCACGGAGTATTAATTTATGATATCCAAAAAGAAAAAAGAATGTTTTAATTAGGCTGGTAAGTAACCTGTATACTGAAACACGCCAGATTGGATAATAAAGGAGCTTAAAAATGATACTTGAAACTAAAAGACTTATCCTTCGTCCGTGGCAGGATGAGGATGTTGAAGAATTATATAAATACGCCAAAAATCCGCAGGTGGGACCCATTGCAGGTTGGCAAACACATACATCGGTGGAAAACAGCCTTGACATAATCCGCAATGTGCTGTCTGCGCCCGAGACTTATGCGGTTGTTCTTAAAGAAACCAATAAGCCTGTCGGTAGCATAGGCATCATGTTCAAAGATAACAGTCACGCCCCGTTGACGGACACAGAAGTCGAAATTGGCTATTGGATTGGTGTTCCCTATTGGGGGCAAGGTCTCATCCCAGAAGCAGTCCGGGAACTGCAACGTCGTTGCTTTGAGGATTTAGGTTGTACCGGTATCTGGTGCGGGTATTACGATGGAAATACTAAATCTAAACGAGCGCAGGAAAAGTGCGGTTTTGTATATCATCATACGGAATCAGATATGCCCTGTCCACTTATGGGTGATATTCGCACTGAGCATTTTACTTATTTAAGCAAGGGGGACTGGGAAAAGAGCGAAACCCCGATATCTACCGGACATAAAGAAACATAATGGCAAGATAAAGCAGCCACAGGTAAACTAATTCTTTCCTCATTTTGCTTATCCTAAAAGCAATAGACCTAGCCCCATTACAATCATACCGCATATCAATCCAAATATGGCCAAGTGATGCTCTCCATACTCTCTTGCTGAGGGTAACAGCTCATCAAAGGAGATGAATACCATGATTCCTGCAATTAATGCGTATATTATGCCAAAAACAACATCGTTTAAGAAGGGAGACAAAATTAAAAATGCCAGGATAGCCCCTACAGGCTCCGCAAGTCCCGATAACAGGGACATATAAAACGCTTTCTTTTTATCGCCTGTGGCGCAATATATTGGTATAGCCACCGAAATTCCTTCAGGTATATTATGTATAGCTACCGCAACTGCAATTGCGATACCCAAAGACAGCTCATTCATACCGGATACAAAGGTAGCTAGACCTTCCGGGAAATTGTGGATAGATATAACCAGCGCCGCCATCTTCCCCGTTTTTATAAGTTTTTGTGAATTCTGTCCAAAACCACAGACATCAAGGTTTTCAACACTTTGGGGTTCATGTGGATTATCTTCTTCCGGAACAAGCTTATCAATAATTCCGATTAAAAAAATACCTGCAAAAAAAGCAAAAAATGCTACCCAATCACCCTTCGAGGCACCATATGCTTTTTCCAAAAAACTCTTTGCTTCGGGTAATATTTCTATAAATGATACATAAATCATCACACCAGCTGAAAACCCTAGTGCGACTGATAATATCTTAGTATTAATTTTTTTGAAAAGAAGAAGTATTAAGCCTCCAATACCTGTTGAAAGCCCTGCGAAAATTGAAAGGCCAATGGCGGCAATAACATCATAATCCATCTTAAATCCCCCTGTTGGTCATATAAAATCAAGCATCTTCACTATTTGTCAGCCTGTTGGCTTGATCTGTGGTTATTAACGCATCTATCAACTCATCCATGTCGCCGTTTATAAATTGCTCAATTTGATAAATAGTAAAGCCTATCCGATGATCAGTAACCCTTCTTTGCGGAAAATTATAAGTCCTTATTCTTTCACTTCTATCTCCTGTTCCTACCTGGCTTTTCCGGTTTTCAGCCAACTCAGAGTCATGTTTCTGCCTCTCAATTTCATAAAGTTTGGCTTTCAATACTCTCATGGCTTTCTCTCTGTTTTTGTGCTGGGAGCGTTGGTCTTGACAAGTAACTACTATTCCCGATGGAAGGTGAGTAATACGAATAGCAGAAGAAGTCTTGTTGACGTGCTGCCCTCCGGCACCTGATGCCCTGAATGTATCTACTTCAATATCATTTGGATTAATATCAACATCTCCAACATCATCTGCCTCAGGCAAAACGGCTACCGTTGCCGTAGAAGTGTGGATTCTGCCGCTAGACTCGGTTGTAGGTACCCGTTGTACCCGGTGTACGCCACTTTCAAACTTTAGCCTACTGTATGCACCCTTACCCTCAATTTCGAAAATGATTTCTTTGAATCCTCCGATTTCTGTTGGGTTAGAGTCAATAATGCTTACTTCCCATCCTCTGCTTTCGGCATAATGAGTATACATTCTATAAAGAACAGCCGCAAAGAGAGCCGCTTCATCTCCTCCGGCACCTCCACGTATTTCAACAATAACATCCTTGTCATCATTAGGATCCTTAGGCATAAGAAGAATCTTAAGCTCTCTTTCGGTTCGTTCTATGCCGTCCCTTGCATCGCTAATCTCCGCCTCGATCATTTCCTCTAGTTCCTTATCGGGCTTTTCCTCTAGCATTAACTCTGCTTCTTCCAATGCTTTTAGAAACTGCTTGTGTTCACGAAATTTATCCACTATATCAGATAGCTCGGAATGCTCTTTCATAAGCTTCAGGTACTGTTCCTGATCATTTACTACTGACGGATCTGCCAGTCTCATATTTAATTCTTCAAAACGGTTTTCTATGGCTTCAAGTCTTTCAAACATGCAGTTTTACCTTCTCCTTATTTTGAGCCTTTGCTTAAGCTTACTCAGATTTGCGTTGGCAATCAGTTCTTTTGGATAGCCGAGTTTTCTTACAAGTTCCTGTGCTTCGTCTGTTTCACCTATATCCTCATAAAAATGGGCATCGCTGTTTAAGATAATATAAATCTTATATTTTTCGCATTCTTCCAAAAGTTTTTCATAGTTCTCATTAGCATTCAATCTAAAAGATGTGGGTTTTAATGATGAATTATTAACCTCAATCATAACCCCACTGTCAGCAGCAGCCTTAGCCAATTCTTTGTAGTCAAGTTCAACCCGTGAATCGTCCGGGTGACCGATAATATTGACATAACGATTTTCTAAACTCTTTATGACAGCTTGAGTGTTTTCCTTAATCGAAGATGGCTTCAGACATGAGCTATGGAAGCTGGAAATCACTATATCCATTTCAAAGCGCAAATCTTTTGCATCTGTTTCACCGTCATATCCAATAATATTTGCTTCAATACCTTTATACAACTCAACCCCATGCAAAACATCGGGCAATATCCTTAGATTATCAAAAAAGTATTCATGAGGGCCTCCAGGCATTGCGGGGCCGTGTTCAGTCATACCTATTAGTTCTAAGCCCTTCTCCGATGCTTCCATAGCATATTCATTTATGGTACTGTAAGCATGTCCAGCGTCAACCGTGTGGAAATGACAGTCCGCTACAAGTTTCATCTATTCACATCCTCTATATATTTTTGTTTAGTACAAACAACACTACAATTATACATAATGACCGTTAAAATTAAAACTATAATAGGGTGTATTTTGCTTTATACTTTATTTCATTGAATAATATACCCGGATTTTTTGCTGTCATAACTAAGCGGCGTGACTGCTGTCGCTTCGCTCTACAAGAAGAGGCCATAGATATCAAGTATCTATGGCCTAAATAAGGAAGGATATATCAATCTTATTCTATATTAATTTTTCTTGTTTTCTTTTCCCCTTCAGCCTTCGGTAGGTTAATAGTAAGAATACCATCCTTATAAGAAGCTTTCACGTCTTCATTTTTAATATTGTGAACATTAAAGCTTCGTCTGTAAGATCCTCTTTGCCGTTCCCTATAAATGTAGCCATCGTTCTCTTCATTTTTTTCTGTCTTAGTATCGACACCAAGTGTTAAAACATCATCATGCAGGTCGATTATAATATCTTCTTTGTTAACGCCTGGGAGCTCTGCCTCAACAATATATTCTTTTTCTGTCTCCTTTACATCAGCTCTGATAGGTGTTGTCATTGCAGATACTCGTGTAAAAAAAGGATCTCTAAAGAAATCATCAAAAAATCTGTCAATACCAAACCAATCGTCTTTTCTTGTTATGTCACCATTCTTTCTTGAATAAGGGATAAGATTAAACATAAAAAAACACCTCCAATTAATTAACACACTTTATTAATTTGACTTTCTTTGACCTTAGCTATATTTTACATTGATTATTCTAATCCATCAAGTTTGATTTTGACTTTCTTTGACCTTTGTTTGTGCTATTTTTTTATTTTCCCTAATACTTTCTTTAATTATCTCCTGTTTTCACAGTTTTTTACCTTTTTTTGTTTTTCGATTTAAAACTTATAGTATTATATTACTATTTATTATATTGCCTTTTCCCGTCCAGCGTTTTAAATCCTCTTTTTTTATTATTCTCATAATTAGAAATACTATTATCATTGATGTTATGGTAATAAATACGCCCCATATCAGGCTGAGTCTCTGTGGTATCCCGGCAAAAACGGGCAGTTGTTTTAGCAACAGCGCTATAATTGAGCCGGCCAAAGAGGCTGATAGAGGTCTCAAAATCCATTCCCCCATATCAATAGATATGCCGGTAAGCTTGGAGATGGTTCTGAAATTTAAAATTATAGTAAATATACTTCCCGCAATGACAGCATAAATATAAGCGCCTACCCCCCAAATCGGCATAAAGAACCACATGGCTACAATCCGGACTATACTTCCCATTAAGGTGTTAACGAGCATAGCTCGCTCCTTTGCAAGGCCGTTTAAGATTCCCAGCATAGTTTGCTGCAAGTACAGAAATACACCTGTATACGAAAGCAAATGTAGAATTCCACCGACGTTCTGTCCGGGGTATACAAGCTCAGCTAGTTCATTACTACACGATGCAAAAAACGATGTGAAGAATAAGCCCATTATAATAGTTAATTTAATAGACTGGGCTATTTGTCTGTTTGCCACATTATATCTTCTTGCAGCAACCGAGCTTGCAATAGCTGGTACTAATGCGGTTGCCAGTGACATTGGCAGCATGGAAGGAAAGAATACTAACGGGGATGCCATACCATTTAATCTGCCAAACTCTTCTAAACTTTCCTGGAAGTTAAGACCATAATGTATAAGTCTCTGTGGTATAAGAAGGCTTTCAACGGTTCCTATCGTTGACAACAGAAGTCGGTTTGCTGAAATTGGAAGAGCTGTTCTGGTCACTTTTTTAATACATCTAATAGTGCTTTCACATTCATTTCGTTGCTTTCTCTTTGTCTTGTTTTTTGAAACTGAAAACAAAACATACACAACCAAGACATTAGCGCATTCACCTATAAGCATGGCCAAAACGGCTAATAGGCACATGCTTTCTACACCTTTGCCTTTAAAACTGCCATAAAAAATTAATACAAACGAAAGCTTAACTATTTGTTCAAAAATCTGGCCAATAGAATTAGGCAGCATCTCCTGCTTTCCGTAAAAGTAACCTTTATATGCCGAAACTGCTGCTATGGGAGGTACAAGAACCAGAATCCAAAACAGTGACTGCTTCGTTCTTGTATCGCCTGTTGTTACCAGAACTAATGTATCTAAATTAAATAGTAGAATTCCACATATAATAATTCCCGCACCAAGAACGAGGCCGGATGATAATGATGCTATTTTAATTCCGGTGCGACTTAAGCCTTTTGCGCTTTCTTCGGCTACAAATCTTGAAACTGCAACAGAAATACCCGCTGATAGCACAAGAACCAAAAGGGAGTAAATCGGTGTCATAAGCTGATACAGTCCTAACCCCTCAGTTCCTATACTGTTTGCGATAAATACCCGATAGGCAAACCCGATTGCTTTAACTATAAATCCTGTGGCCGTTAGAATAGCAGCATTGTACTTAAGTGATTTACGAGCCATTTATATTCTCCCAGCTCATTTGTCTGTGTCTTTTCATACTATGTTGAATATAATATGATTATGAGTTATAGGGTATATATTCATTTCCAGATATATTTTGTTAATATTATCCTTTATTCGGAATTCGCTATGTGCTAAAATATTCCTATATATTAAAAAATTTCGGAGGAAATAATCATGAACTTTAAAAAGCTACTTAGCCTGTTGATGATTTTTTGTATGATTTTTAGTTTCGTCGCATGTGGAGACAAAGATAAAGATGACGACGATAACAGAAGTTCAAAATCTAGCTCGCAAAAAGACGCCAGAGACGACGATGATGATGATGACAAAGACGAGAAAAAAGACAAAAAAGACAAAGATGACGAAGATGACGAAGACGATGAAGACGACAAAAAGGACAAAGACAGCAAGGGTGACAAAAAGGACAAAGATGATGATGTTCTCGCTAAATATGACGAGATTGACCTTCCTAAAAATTACCCCAGTGATAAATTTCCCATTTATAAGGGCGGACTGGTTTACTCTGCTATAGTTGACAAATCTAGCGGTTTAGAAACCTTCATAGTCAGCGCTGTATCTAAGGATGATGTTGAAAAAGTAAATGCTTTTTATAAGGGTTTAATAGCAGATGCTGAAGATTTTAGCGATTTCTCTATGGATGAAGTCTACATGTATTCCGGTAAATACGAAGGCTATGAATTCACAATCACCTGTGCGCCTGAAGATACTAATAAAGACTACGCTCTGTTTAATTTAATGCTTAAAAAATTGCCCTCAGTTGAAAGCCTTTTAGAACAACTAAACGAAGGGGAACTACCGGATGATTATCCAGCTGACCATTTCCCAATAATAGATGGTGCAGCTATTATAAATGCTTCCGAATCTGAGAGTAATGGAGTAGTATCCTATAATCTTAACCTGTACACAGATAAGAGTTTCAAAGAAATTTTGGCTTTCTATGAAGAAGCTATTGGAGAAATAACAGGCAAGTCAAAGTCGAGCTCTACTGATAGCTTTGAACTTGGCGGAGAGGCTCACGGATATGACTTCGATATTAGCGGCCGCAAAACCGAGCGGGACGGTATTGATTTAGTAGAATACTGGATCTATCTCTATCCGCTATCAGAATGATCAATTAAAATTTTAGTACTTATAGGATCGGATTTTGTGTCCGATCCTTTTTTATTCCTTTCTTTTGTATAATCTTGCCTTTCGTTGCAGTACACTATAGAAAAACACTACACACTTTTAAAACATTATAGACATTAATCTCTGATTACTAGAAGTTTTACTATAAACTATTCTAAACTATAGTTTATAATTGTATGGCAGTAATATTGAATGCAGACATTAATTGCTATAGAATTAATAATAATAATTTAATTTAAATTCTGTTATTATTATAAGGGCACTTATGATAGACAACAGAAAGGAGAACAACAGTGTATAAAATAGTCAGAAAAGAAATTTTAAATTCGCAAGTGACGTTACTTGAGATAGAAGCGCCTTATGTTGCACGAAAAGCCGAACCTGGCCAGTTTATTATACTTAGGGTAGCCGAAGATGGCGAACGTGTTCCTTTTACTATAGCTGATTATGACAGAGATAAAGGGACTGTTACTATTATATTCCAAGAGGTCGGCGCTACAACTCAAATACTAGGGCAAATGAACGAGGGAGATCATTTGGTTGATTTTGTCGGCCCTCTTGGTGTTGCGTCCCATTTTGAAGGCGTTAAAAAGGCTGCTGTCATTGGTGGAGGTTTAGGTACCGCAATTGCTTATCCGCAAGCTAAAAAGCTGCATAGCATGGGTGTTTCGGTAGATGTTATCGCAGGCTTCAGAAACAAGGATATCATTATTCTTGAAAAAGAAATGGCTGCTGTATCAGATAGATTATTCATTACTACTGACGATGGTTCCAATGGAACAAAGGGTTTTGTATCCGATATACTGCAAAAGCTACTTGATGAAGGTAACAAATACGATATTGTTATAGCCATCGGTCCACCAATTATGATGAGAGTGGTATGTGAAGTTACCAGACCCTATGGTATTAAAACTATCGTAAGCTTAAATCCTATTATGATTGACGGAACTGGGATGTGCGGCGGCTGCCGTGTTACAGTTGGCGGAAAAACAAAGTTCGCATGTGTTGACGGGCCTGATTTTGACGGTCATCAAGTAGATTTCAACGAGCTTATGCGGCGCCTTTCAATGTACAAGGATAGCGAAAAAGCATCAATAGAGAGACATCAATGTAGATTGGAGGGTCAAACAAATGCCTAATATGTCACCAAAAAAAGTTCCAATTCCTGAGCAAGATCCTAAGGTTCGCAGTGGGAATTTTAAAGAGGTTACTCTGGGTTATACAGAAGAAATGGCCATAGAAGAGGCTCAGCGCTGTTTGAATTGTAAGCATAAACCATGTGTAAGCGGCTGCCCTGTAAATGTAAAAATCCCCGAGTTTATCTCCCTTATATCGGAAGGTAAGTTCGAGGATGCTTATAATAAAATTCTAGAAACCAATAGCCTTCCTGCTGTTTGCGGACGTGTCTGCCCACAGGAGAGTCAGTGTGAGGAGAAATGTGTCCGGGCAATTAAAGGCGAATCAGTTGCTATTGGCAGACTTGAACGATTTGCTGCCGATTGGGCTATTAACAATGTTGAAAAAACCTATGAAAAGGTTCCAAGTAACGGTAAAAAGGTAGCTATTATAGGTTCTGGTCCTTCCGGATTGGCTTGCGCCGGTGATCTTGTTAAACAGGGCTATCAGGTAACAATATTTGAAGCCTTCCACCTTGCCGGAGGGGTGTTGGTATACGGCATACCTGAATTCAGACTTCCTAAAAGTCTTGTACAAAAAGAAATCGAGGGGCTTTTAAGACAAGGCGTACAGATACGCACAAATATGGTCATCGGAAAAGTTCTGACTATAGAGGAGCTTTTTGAAGAGGGGTATGATGCTGTATTTATCGGCTCAGGAGCAGGGCTTCCATCCTTTATGAATATTCCTGGTGAGAACTTAAACGGGGTATATTCAGCTAACGAATTTTTGACCCGTATTAATCTTATGAAGGCCTATAAAGAAGACGCCGAAACCCCCATTATGCATGGAGATGCCGTGGCTGTTGTCGGAGGCGGAAACGTGGCTATGGATGCTGCCAGGTGCGCTAAGCGTTTAGGGGCTGAAAATGTTTATATAATCTATAGACGTTCCGAGGCCGAAATGCCTGCCCGTCTAGAAGAAGTTCATCATGCAAAGGAAGAGGGCATTATATTTAAAGTTCTCACAAATCCTACTCAAATTCTCGGCGATGAAAAGGGCTGGGTTAAGGGAATTGAGTGTATCGAGATGGAATTAGGGGAACCTGATTCATCAGGTCGACGTCGCCCAATCGCTAAAGAAGGCAGTGAGCATGTCATTGATGTAGATACAGTAATAATGTCAATCGGTACCTCTCCTAATCCTTTAATTCGCACTACTACCCCGGATCTTGAAACAAATAAATGGGGTTGTATAGTTGTTGATGATAAAACCGGGCAAACAAGTAAAGAAGGCGTATTTGCCGGCGGAGATGCAGTAACGGGTGCTGCCACAGTTATTTTGGCTATGGGTGCCGGAAAAACTGCTGCAAAGGCCATAGATGAATATATTAAAAGTAAATCTTGATTATTTGGTTTATCTGGTAAGAGGGGCTGTTTCAAAATAGACAGTCATCCTGAGCGAAGCGAAGGATCTTCAGCAATCTGTGCTTTACAGCAGATTTCTTGAAGATTCTTCGGCCATTTATGGCCTCAGAATGATACGTTTCGTATTTTGATGCAGCCTCTTTTTTATAATTTTTTTGCAACTTTCGAAATTAATTCTTGCATTGCACTATCCCATTTGCTATAATTAAAACAGCCTTGCCAATATTAATTAAAAGGCAGGTAACCCTTATAACTAAATATTTACACCAGCAGTTAGCCGGTTATATATACATATTATTTGAGAATAAATATTTCTTTTTATGTAATTTGTCTAAACCTTATTGCAAGTATTAATGCCAATTGTTGCAATGTGCCGGTTAATAAACTAGTTGTAGATCTATCAACGGAGGTTTTGTTATGAAATTATTAGCCGATGTTTACGAACAAGTAGTAAAGCGAAATCCGGGTGAACCAGAGTTTCATCAGGCCGTTAAAGAGGTCCTTGAATCTTTGGAACCCGTTGCGGAAAAACATCCCGAATACGTTAAAGCCGGCATTTTTAGCCGCTTAGTAGAGCCCGAAAGACAAATAATTTTCCGTGTTCCTTGGGTTGATGACAACGGCACAGTGCATGTTAACCGTGGTTTTCGCGTCCAATTTAATAGTGCCATCGGGCCGTATAAAGGAGGACTTCGCTTTCACCCTTCTGTAAACCTTGGCATAATTAAGTTTTTAGGTTTTGAGCAGTGTTTTAAAAACTCTCTGACCACACTCCCCATGGGCGGAGGCAAGGGCGGTTCGGATTTTGACCCTAAGGGAAAGTCCGATATGGAAATCATGCGCTTCTGCCAGAGCTTTATGGCTGAGCTGGTCCGCCATATTGGTCCAGATACCGATGTTCCCGCAGGAGATATAGGTGTGGGAGCCCGTGAAATAGGTTATATGTATGGTATGTATAAAAAGCTACGCAATGAATTTACCGGAGTGTTAACCGGCAAAGGAATCACCTACGGCGGAAGCCTCGCCCGCACTCAGGCAACCGGTTATGGGCTCTGCTATTTCACGGATGAAGCGTTAAAGGCAAAAAATCTTTCCTTTGAAGGTAAGACCGTCATAATATCTGGCTCAGGTAATGTCGCAATTTATGCTGCGGAAAAAGCTTCTCAGCTAGGTGCAAAAGTTGTCGCCCTCAATGATTCCAATGGCTATATTTATGACGAAAACGGGATCAACCTAGACACAGTAAAGCTTATAAAGGAAGTTCAAAGAGGTCGTATATCGGATTACGCCAAACATCATACTCATGCTAAGTATTTTGAGGCTTCTAGAGGAATTTGGGCAATTCCATGTGATATCGCTTTGCCTTGTGCGACTCAAAACGAGCTGAATGGTGAAGATGCCGAAACTCTTATTAAAAACGGCTGTGTCGCTGTTGGCGAAGGAGCTAATATGCCTTGTACTCCGGAAGCAATTGAGCTGTTTTTGAAGAATAAGATAATATTTGCTCCTGCTAAGGCCGCTAATGCCGGGGGAGTTGCAACCTCTGGTCTGGAAATGTCTCAGAACAGCTTGAGATTATCTTGGACCTTTGAAGAAGTTGACCAAAAGCTAAAGGGCATTATGAAAAGCATCTACACTAATGCCAGTGAAGCGGCAGCAGAATACGGCGATCCCGATAATCTTGTGCTTGGTGCTAATATCGCAGGCTTCAAGAAGATAGCCGCTGCCATGTATGCACAGGGAGTAGTATAATAGATAGGCATTGTAAGGGGGACGGTTTTGTTGTCTAATGAAACCGTCCCCCTAATTTTTCGGTGGTTTCCTTAAAGTGATCTAAAATTTCTTTGGTATACCGCTATATTCACCTGCTAATCAATCAATATTTACATTTATTTCTATTATACTACAAAGCCGATACAGGATAAGGTTCGGTTTTAATTTGAATAAATTTCTATAAATTTTTTGTAGTTTAAACTAAATTATGATATTATTCAATGGGTAAGCAGTTCGTTGTTAATTCAGTTATACATGTTAAACAGCATTATAGTATTGTGGGGGGAATCCAATTGAAGGCTTTTTTAATAAGTTTCGCAATAGCAATAGTCTTGTATGGGATATCATTGTATATTTCAGCGCTAGTAAAAAGACCGATATTATGTAGCAATGTTTTTATAGCATTCGCTTCTCTATGTATAGCATTAAGAAGTTTTTTCGAAAGAGGGATTTCCAGTATAGATCAGCCTATTATAATTATATCGCTACTACTACTGTTTTCCTTAATTCATTTTGTTACAATCGGCCTTAAGTATTCTATAGGGGTTGACATGGACGTGCTCAACAATGAGCTGATTTCTCTTAAGTTTACGCCTGAAGGACAAAAGCGGGATAATAAAACACATAAATACTTTGCCCCTAATGGCACAAAAATAATAGCAAAGCAATATCCACAAAATAAATTCATAGAGATACGTATAGTAAACGGAATACGATTTAAAAGAATAAACGATGTAAGAACATCACTTCTTCCTGTTTTAAAGAAGTATACGGTAAATAGCAATTTGAAATTAAACAGTATTTTAATTATTTTGTCAGGCTTAGTTCTCTTCGGCATATATCTGTTTATCTGATAGATGAGGGAGATCTTCCTGAATTTCAATAGAAGCGTTATTGAATATATTTATTGAAGCTTCTGCACAAAGCGGTATATCGCTATCCCTAACCAAGATAAGCTGCCTTTATAATAGCCGTCAGGAAATGGCATGCCTTTTCCATGTCCGATATGCGGATATATTCTGTAGTGCTATGGACATTTGCCATTCCAACGCTTGTATTAACAGCGGGTATGCCAGCACCATTTATAATATTGGTGTCGCTTCCTCCACCTGTGGCATGGAATTTTAATGGTATATTCGACATAGTCGAAGCCTTTTTCAGAAGATTAATAATATCATCGGTCTCTTTAATATTAAAACCGGGATACATTTTTTCCAGTTCTATTTCTACTGTTCCGCCTAATTTTTCAGTGGTTTCCTTAAAGTGATCTAAAATTTCTTTGGTATACCGATCAATCTTTTCTTCCGATATAGACCGCACCTCACCCTCAATGGAGCAAGTTTCGCATACGATATTGCGTACCTGCCCACCCTGTATTGTGCCTATGTTAGAGGTGCTTTCTTCATCTATTCTTCCAAAATGGGGCATATCGGCTATTGCTTTTGATGCCAGCATAATAGCGCTTAATCCCTTTTCAGGTTCCAATCCCGCATGGGCGGCCCGTCCAATGAATTTAACCGCAAATCTGTTGTAATATGGGGCTTTAACAGCTACTGTCCCGATTTCTCCACCCTCATCAAGAATTATGGCATAATCTGCCGGAATCTTTGAAAGGTCAAGGCTTGCCGCTCCGAATAACCCACCTTCTTCTGCCACCGTAAAAGCTATATAAATGTCTCCAAATGGCGTTTTATCCTCCATAAGAGACTTTATTGTTTCCAAAATTACAACAACTCCTGCGGCATCGTCTCCGCCAAGAACAGTTTTCCCATCAGTCTTTATAATGTCTCCATCTATTATTGGATTTTTGGAAAGCCCCGGCACAACCGTATCCATATGCGCCATCAAAAGCAATGCTGGCTCTGCTTTCTCGCCCTTTATATGACAAATCACATTCCCTGCATTGCCGCCTATTTTAGAGCCAGTATTGTCCTCATATGGTTCAAGGCCCATATCTTTCAGTTTTCTTAAAAGTGCATCAGCCATTTTTCTTTCCTGCTTTGAAAGACTGTCTATCTTTACTAAACTTATAAATTCATCAGTGAGTCTTTGCCTGTCTACCATTTTTTCTTCTCCTATCCTTATATCAAGATTTTAATGGGATTTTATTTTTTGAGAACGCCTTACCCTAGCCTCCATTAAATCCCGAAACGTTGGACTGATGCATATTATAACTGATTTATACTGACTTCCTCTATAACCCGGTAGAGCCAAAACCTCCACCTCTGTCAGTGCCTATATCCTTAACTGAATCCACTATTTTAAGGTTCATTCTCGGAACCTCGGCTAAAACCAGTTGTGCAATCCGCTCCCCTTTTCTGATAATATATGTGCCCTTTTGATTCCCTTTGCTGTCTAAGCCCAAGTAATCATCAGCATTTTTATCATTACTTACTATGGATGAATTGCTCATTATTATACCCAGTTCGTCCCTATATCCCGCATCGATTGTACCCGGAGAGTTGGCAATACGAAGAGGGGTTTTAAGGCTAATCCCGCTCCTAGGGCGAACCTGAATTTCATAACCTTCGGGAATTGCAAATTTTAACCCCGTTGGGATAACGGCTGTCTGCCCGGGCTCTATTATTATTTCCTCTGCTGCGCATACATCCATACCTGCATCGTAGGGATTAGCGTAATAAGGCAATTTAACGCCTTCTCTTATTATTTCAACATGAACATCAATCATAATCCGCTCCTAAAACAATTCAATCTAAGATAGAAATTGAATATATTATATCACAAGCCATCGCAAGGAGCAGTAATCGCTTCTTTGAGCTATGATAACCAAAAGAATATTTGAAAATCAACCTGACGCACTTAAAAAAAATGAGAATTTTAATTAATCAACACACAAAAAAGTGAACTTTTACTCCACTCCCCTAAACCAATGGCCTTTGGTAAATCCATTGTCCCTAATCTCTTTTATAGCTTCGATAATCCAAGGCTCATGGTTATTTTTGCCCTTTAATTTTTCTCTATAATATTGAGCTAGCGCTTTGCGGGCATCCCTATTTTCATTGGTAAAAACGAGTCTGAGGGTACTTATCTCTGTTTCCTTCAATGCGTCTACATCATCAATGAAGATTGGATATGCGTTGAAAATTTGAGTGCGTTTTAATATTGAATCCCTTATAAATGGGAAAACTTCGTTCTTCCTATCCTTTAAGAATCCTTTATTTCCACTACATTCCGCACATTTACCCGAACAAGGAATCTCAAGAGATGAGGGACAGTGTTCCATAGTCATAAGAGGAATTCTACCATATATTATAGCTTCCAAATCTACTTGTGAAGATACTATTTCTTTAACCTCTTTTAAATTCAGCTCCGGCGATAAAACAGCCGTTGCGACATTGAGTTCTTCCTGAATTTCAACAGAAGCGTTATTGAATATATTTATTGAAGCTTCTGCACAAAGCGATATATCGGGGAAAGCTTCTTTGCACAACTTATAAACGCCAAGGTTTCCAAAGGCTATACCGTCAATAAAAGGCACTATGCTTTGGAGCTCTTTTTTTATACCTGATAACTCCATATCTTTAAGTATTGAAGGTGTCCAAATATATATTTCGCCGCTAAATTTGTCTTTAATATTTTGAAGAATTTTATACGATGAAATTGGAAGATAAACACGGCTTACCAGGCCATTTAACTCATCAATTGAATCGGGTAACGCATGAAAGAATGCTGACAGACTTTTTTCATGCTTGTATATAGGAGCAGACCATTGCTCAACTGTATTATCAATTACAGAAGGAGCAGACTTTTTGTGGTTTTTTATACGTAAAGTTTTTATGCCTTCCAAAGCCTCACGCCTCATGGCGTTAAGGGCTGAAATGGGCATAGTGCTTTTATTATCGGTATCTATGGACAAATTTCGTAAATAGTAAGGGGTACCTCCCGTTTTTTCAAGCTGCTCTCTTATTCGTTCATTTGATAGTACCTTATTAATGGCTTTTTCGGCTACAGTATCAGAGATTAAATTAATAAAATTGCCCTCAGAATCTGTTGCTTTAAGCTTTGCCGGTTGACCTATTTTTAATGTGAACTCCATATCAAGGGGTACTGTAGGCACCTCTTTTTGTTCGAAGGTTCTTCTTGCATCCTCAAACAAAGGCTTGGAAAGAGTCTTGTAAACCTGGCTTCCTTCTTTTGCATCAGCCTTAACATCTCCTATCCATACCTCAGTGCCTGCCTGGGCAAAACGCACCTGCTTATCATTTTCCAAAATAGATGTAACTATAAAACTAATGGTATCCCCATGAGGATTCATAATCTCAATTCCGTCTCCCATATGAAGAGACTTATCCAATTTCACTTTTATATATAATGGTTTGGTTGCTAATACTTTTCCAATCAGCACTCCCTGATTCTTAGGATGCTTTGGATATACAAGCTTTCTAAAATTACGGCTTCCCTCTAGATATCCACGGGTAAAACCGCCCCGATTAAAGGCTTGCATTAAGATTTCCTTGTCAGCCTCTTCAACCAAATATTCCTTTTCGCCCAATCCTTCCAACATATCTACATACTTTCTGTATATAGAGGTCACAATTGCTACATATTCAGGGGATTTCATCCGTCCTTCAAGTTTAAGGGAGCAAACACCCGCTTTTTTAAGCCGAGGCAAAAGTTCAATGGTCATAAGATCTCTGGGACTAATTAGATAAGAGGTGTCGCCGTATTTATTACCATCTTCTGATAAAGACCATGGTAGTCTGCAGGGTTGTGCACACAAGCCACGATTACCGCTCCTTCCGCCTATAAAGGAAGACATTAGGCATTGGCCAGAATAGCATACACAAAGAGCTCCGTGAATGAATACTTCCAGCTCGGCGGAGCTTTTTTCACATATAAACTTGATTTCTTCAAGGGTTAGCTCCCGGGGCAGGACCACCCTGTTGACACCCAAATCCTCAATAGTTTTCACAGATTCACTATTAGCAAGGGTCATCTGGGTACTGGCATGTATATTTAATTCGGGGAGATATTTCCTAAGAAGCTTAACCAAACCCAAGTCTTGAACAATAACAGCATCCGCACCCTCTTTATAGATATACTCTGCGAATTTTAGTCCGTCATATAGCTCATGATTTTTCATCAGTGTATTAAGGGTTATATAAACCTTTTTGCCTCGTTCGTGAGCATAGTCTAAAGCATCTGTAATTTCTGCCTCTGTAAAATTGGCCGCATTGACTCTGGCGTTGTGTTTACCTCCGCCTAAATAAACTGCATCTGCACCATTCAAAATTGCCGCTTTAAGTGATTCAAAGCTGCCCGCGGGAGCGAGCAGCTCTAATTTATAATCTCTCATTTAAAAACCTACTTAATAATTAACATTTCTATATTGGTTATAATCTCTTTATTTATTCAACATTTTCTTCCATAGGCTCTTCATTAGCTTCCGGCTCTACCTTTACATAATCATCGGGAGCAATGTCCTGCTCATGGATTTCGTTAGTTTCTACCTCTACTTCATCGGGCTTGTTAATACCGGGTTTATACTTGTATTTATAAACCGTTCCGCTTTTCTTTTTTGACTTACTTTTTCTCTTCTCATACATTGTCTTAACTGCATCTATAATATCAAGAATCGATTTGGCCTTTAACACAATATCCTTTTGTATTGTTTCAGCGCCTTTCTTTACTGTTTCCGAAATTTTTCCTACATCTTCAACTACTTTTCCAAGGCCATCAAGATTATCTTTTACCATCCCTGTAATTTTGGCTGTATTCTCGGTTATTTCGGGAAGATTTTCCACAGTCTTATTAATATTATCTTTATTCTTTTCAATTATTTGATTTACATTTTTTAAAATCCGAAGTAAGTTCACCACAGCTAGAATAAGATAAAAGATAAGTGCTGACCCAAGAACAAAGAGAACAAGAACTATAAGTTCTCCCCATGATATCATTTCATTAAACATAGTATATCCTCCGTTTAATAATTGTTCTTCTTGTTAGAAATAGTATTTATGGTATTCCTCACTTCTTTTAGCTCTGTTTCTCTTCTTGTTAATTCTATCCGAAGCTGAGATTCCCGTTCCTTCAGTTTTACGTTTTCAGTTTTATTTCTTTGTGATTCTTCCTTAAGGTCCTGATATTTCTTTTTAAGTTCTGCTAATTCCGCTTCGGTTTCTTTAAGTTCCTCGCCCGTTTTAAACAGCTCATCGGCCATATTTATTGCAGTCAGAACTGATGCCATTGAAGTGCTAAGCAGATGATTTTTTCTGGTAATCTCCAAAACCTTTCTATCAACAAAAAGAGCAATTCTTTGTATGTATTCTGGAGACTCGGACCCGGTTAATACATATTCATTTCCTGCAATACGAACAGTTACTTTATTTTTTTCAGCCAAGATACCAGCTCCATTCAATAACAATTTCTCTTAAGTAGTTTATAATTAATTCAATTGCATTTTAATACTTTTAATTATACTATATTTTGTCAAGTAAAACACTCTAAACAAAAACAAAAGCAACACGATTGCCTGCTTTATTTTTCATACTTTTCTCTTAAGAATTCACCAAATTTCCTATCAATATCCAGGATATGATGTTCAAGCCATTTACTTAAAAAATCCAACACACTCATTATGGTCTCATTCTGATTCTCATCCAAATCGTACAGATTTATAGATGTTACTTTGTTTACAAAGCCTTTATGCTCAAGCTTCTGTATCTTTGTGTTGAATGAATCATAGCCATGCTCTTCAAATAACTTTTCCTCATGATTGAAGTGGTATACAGTGTAATCTTTCAGACGGCCAAAAACCTCTACAATACTGTCATAGCGATCAATATGATCATCATATAAAGATAAATCATTCATTTCATTAATCATATCAATCATCTTTTTGTGCTGTTCATCAATTGTGCTGTCATAACAGCTAAACTCAGGTTTCCATTTAATAATCATAGCGAACGATCCCCCTAAAATAAAATCATAAAAACTATATCTTTGTGCTAAACGGCAAATTTTCTTGCTTTTTCGACAAATTTCTTATATAATTTTTTTGACACTGATACCTTAACATACTTTTACCTCCTTTTTAGCACATTTTTTTAATTTGGCCTGTTTTATTGACAGGCCAATATTTTTAGTATCAGGTCTAGTCAATGTCTTCTGCTTTTATTTCCTGAACGCTTTTTTCGATTTTCTTCTTCAACCGTTGAAGCGCGTTATCCACCGATTTTACCGGCTTATTGAGTTGCTTTGCAATATCATGATAGTTTATTCCCACTAAATACTTTTTTAATACTTCTCTTTCAAAAGGACTCAAAAGCTCTATTACCATACTTTCAATAACCGTATATTCTTCTTTGTTTATGAAAAGCTCCTCAGGGTCAACGATAGATTCTTCTTGAACTAATTCAATCAAGGACTTATCAGAATCTTCGTCAAATATTCTTCTGTTAAGTGAAACATAAGAATTTAAGGGCATGTGTTTTTGCCTTGTAGCGGTTTTAACAGCAGTAATAATCTGCCGGGTAATGCATATTTCTGCAAATACTTTAAAAGGAATACGTTTATCATCCTTGTAATCACGAACCGCTTTGAAAAGGCCAATCATACCTTCTTGAACAATATCCTCTCTATCGGCACCCACAAGGAAGTAGCTCCTGGCCTTTGCTCGTACCAAGGGCTTGTACTTTTCAATAAGATGTTCCATCCCGCGCTTACATCCTGAATGAACGTATGAAAGAACTTCTTCATCGCTCATACTAAGATAGTCTACTTTAGATTTTCCCAAGTAAGGCACTTATTCTTTCCTCCATCACTCTAGAAATCCGGCGTACCTTTTTTTAATACCAAGCTTTTCACATTTATGTTCAGTACGTTTACATTAAAACCTGCGAATCTGTCCAATTCCTTGATGATTTGTTCCCTAGCCGTTTTAACTGCTTCAAGTAAATTATAACCAAATACCATTATAACATCTATATCAATATAAAGTCCATCAGGGCTATTACTGGTACGAAACCTGCTCACTTTCTCCATTTGAGGCATGGTTACTATTATGTAATTTACTAATTGATATATGGCATAATCCGATATTGTGTAATTACCGAAATAGCTAAATGTAGGCCTTACCACAGATTTTTCACCTATACTCTGAAACTGTCCTTTTCCTTTTCTCCTGAAAAGCTGAAGAGGGTCTAAAAAATATCCTGAAAACTGCTTCTTTAATTGCATAGCAGGAACAGGAATTACATGTTTCCCCTGCTTAATTCTAGTGTTTTTTGCCTGTTCTATCTCATATGGACTAGCCACATCTTCAATATAAATTCTCTTGTCATACTCTCCCAACTCTAAAACTGAAGCAATTTTGTTCACCATTCCGTCAGATGTTCCTAAAACAAGAATCCCCTGTGGTTTATGCACTTCAATAGCTTTTTTAATTTCCTTCTGATGCTCCTCCTCAAAAAAGAGAGCAATCTTTACCGAGCTGATTTTCGAGGGAGCCTTTTTAGCAGATTTCCCAGCTATAATTGAATTCTCGTGAATTAAAAGGCCATCGTCTATTATATAATCCAGGTCATTTTCTCTAGCCACCCAAAAGGCACGGTGACTTTTACCCGACCCGCTTGATCCCACAAATGCTACAAGTTTCAACTAATAATCCTCCGCAAAATACAAATACAATTCATGAGTGTTACTATACTATATTATTCCACTATTATAGCGCAAAAAACATAGACTATTTCTTTTTTACTTCGTCAGACTGTGTGAAAACTGTTATAACATTGAGGTTATAGTATTTGATTATGCAATCGTAAATAAACGGCGTGCTTGCACAGTCTGTCGTTAAAAAGAATCGTGGTGTGCATAAGAAACTGGCAGGCAATCTAGACGACCACCTGCCAGAAACATATAGATATATTTAAGTTTACATTGTTCCACCCCAATAATTGAGCAGAACCTGATTAATGCACAATAGCCTTCTCGGTTTCTTTGTCAAAAATATGGAGATGAGGCATATCGAATACAACCTTAACAGTTTCACCGGCATTAGTGGTAGATTTAGGACTTACACGAGCGGTGAAGTTTATACCATTGATAAGGACATAAAGGTAGGTCTCGGAACCTAAACGTTCAGTAACTTCAACATTTGCTTCAAGGGTACCGCTGCCGTTTGCCAGCATGGCTTCATCATCATGAATGTCTTCCGGACGAATTCCGAAAGTTACTTCTTTACCAATATAGCCCTCTTTTTCAAGCACCTCTGCCTTATTTTTAGGAAGTTCTAATTGATATTCGCCGAATTTCAGAAATACTTTATCATCCTGTTTTTCAACTATACCATTAGCCATACTCATTTGAGGACTTCCGATAAAGCCTGCTACAAAAACATTTACAGGCTCATCATAAAGCTTCTGTGGACTGTCTATCTGTTGAACTATTCCGTCCTTCATAACAACAATGCGGGTACCCATTGTAAGGGCCTCTGTCTGATCGTGGGTAACATATATAAAGGTTGTGTTTAACTTCGAGTGAAGTTTAGAAATCTCTGTTCTCATTTGAACTCTTAGCTTTGCATCAAGGTTTGAAAGCGGTTCGTCCATCAGGAATACTTTAGGCTCACGAACAATGGCACGTCCTAAAGCTACACGCTGCCTTTGTCCACCTGAGAGAGCCTTTGGTTTTCTGTCAAGGAGATGCTCTATTGACAGAATCCTTGCAGCTTCCTGAACTCTTCTTTTAATTTCTTCTTTTGGTGTCTTTCTGAGTTTAAGACCGAATGCCATATTATCAAATACTGTCATATGAGGATAGAGCGCATAGTTCTGGAAAACCATTGCGATATCTCTATCTTTAGGAGCTACGTCATTACAAAGCTTATCTCCTATATATAATTCTCCAGATGTAATTTCTTCAAGACCTGCAATCATTCTGAGTGTTGTGGTCTTCCCACAACCGGAAGGCCCTACAAGAATAATAAACTCTTTATCCTCAATATCAATGTTGAAATCACTTACAGCTGTCACTCCACCGGGGTACGTTTTGAATACATTTTTTAGTATTACTCCAGCCATTAGAATTAACCTCCTGCTTAATAGCATATTTACATTTCGTTTTCGTGGTAATAATAATTTAGCATGGAACAACAGCATGAAACTACCCTACTATTTACTAAAAATAAAAATTGGCTTTTAGCTACTTTTTATTAGTAAATATACACAAAGAAAAAAACAAAAAGGCGAAAATACAAAACTCTTGTTGAATTATTATACATTTAAATGTATAATTATGAGTATTATTTACTTGTTTTTTGTTGCTACTATATAAATATTACAATAGGCTTTTATGAATATTACCTAAAATAAATAGTTGAAAGTCGAGGGGTAAAAAATGCTGAATTTAGGTATCATCGGTGCAACAGGTTATGTGGGTGCAGAGATTGTTCGGCTTCTAGCCTTAAGGGATGATGTAAAAATAACAACGGTGGTTTCGAATAGTTTTGTTGGCCAACCCTTTTCTTCTGTATACCCTTCTTTAAGGGGTATATATGACAAGGTATGTGACAAATTAGATATTGATGTTGTGGCGCAAAAGGCTGACTTCTTTATAACTGCCCTTCCCCATGGAGTGTCCACAACGGTGATTCCCGGTCTTTTGGAAAAAGGAAAAAGGGTAATCGATCATAGCGGTGATTTCAGATTCAGGGACATAAAGACTTACGAAAAATGGTACAAAGTTACTCATGGCGCCCCTGAGCTAATCGATAAAGCTGTCTACGGCTTACCTGAGCTTTACCGAGATGAGATTAAGACAGCTTCCCTAGTTGCTGACCCTGGCTGTTACCCTACTTGCTCTGTTATGGGAATAGCTCCGGCTTTGAAAAATAAAGTTGTCTCCCATCAGGATATAGTAATTAATGCTGTTTCAGGTGTATCAGGGGCAGGGCGGAAGTCAGATTTACCCTATGCATTTTGCGAAACTGATGAAAATTTCAAAGCCTATGGCGTGGCAAACCACAGGCATACCCCCGAAATAGAGCAAGAATTATCATTGCTATGCGGGGAACCTGTTATGGTATCATTTACACCACATCTTGCACCAATGAAGCGAGGTATGCTCGCTACCTGTTATCTAAATTTGATTAACCAGGAGCTTAGCCCCGCTGATATACATTCGATCTATGAAGATTATTACAAGGGCGAACCTTTTGTACGGATTCTTCCTTTGGGGCAGTTACCTGAGACCAAGTATGTAGCCGGCTCCAACTATATTGATATCGGCATTGCCGTTGATACTCGGATGAATAAGCTAATTGTTGTTTCAGCCTTGGATAATCTGGGTAAAGGTTCTGCCAGTCAGGCTATACAAGCCCTAAATATTATGGCCGGAATTGATGAAACTAAGGGATTACTATCTCCTGGGCTATATTTATAACGATTTTATTTTTAAAGAGGTTGAAAATATATGTTTGATTACACCGAAATAATTAAAAAAGCCGGAATTCTCGTGGAGGCTCTTCCATATATTCAGGCCCTTGCGGGAAAAACCGTAGTTATTAAATACGGCGGAAATGCCATGATAAACGAAGATCTGAAAAACTCCGTGATGGAGGATATAACCCTGCTTAAATATATAGGGTTAAACCCGGTGGTAGTTCACGGAGGCGGGCCTGATATAAACGCCGCTTTAAAGAATTTCAATATCGAATCTGAGTTTATTAACGGCCTTCGTAAAACCGACAAACAGACTATGGAAGTTGCCCAAATGGTTCTCATGGGTAAAACAAATAAAGAGATTGTTTCACTTATAAACCAGAAGGGCGGCAAGGCAATAGGTATTTGCGGAATTGACGGTATGCTTTTTGAATGCGAAAAGCATTATGAAACAATAAACGGTGAAAAGGTCGATTTAGGATATGTGGGGAAGATTAAGAAAGTAAATACCCGCGCCCTTGAAATTCTAACGCAAGATGAATATATTCCTGTAGTAGCCCCCATCGGAACTGATAAAAACGGTCAGAGCTACAACATAAATGCCGACACTGTGGCCGCAGAATTGGCATCCGCTTTAAAAGCCGAAAAATTGATACTTTTGACTGATGTGGAAGGGGTTAAAAACTCCAAAGATAATAACAGCATTCTATATGCTATAACCAGTGATCAGGTCAATTCACTCATAGTAAGCGGTGTAATTGTTGGGGGAATGATTCCAAAGGTTATGGGCTGTGTCTCGGCTCTTGAAAACGGAGTAAACAGAACTCACATTATAGATGGGCGTATTCCGCACTGTATACTACTGGAAATATTTACCAATAAAGGTATTGGAACAATGATTACGCAGGAAATCAAGCCTTATTTTGAAAAAGAAAATCTTTGAACTGTTCGCCAGACCATGGGAAAACTGCAACTAACAATTTTCAGTGGGAGATTGGTCTCTCACTGATTTTTTGTTGTTTAAATAGCGTTTTCACCAGAATAATGTTATATAATACTTAGTGACCTATCGGGGAGATGTATATGAAATCGAAAAGAATTAATAATTTAAAGTCAGTTATTATAGCACTTATAGCGGTTTTCCTTGTGATGATACCTGTAACCTCATTTGGTGATGATAGTCTCGCCGAATCTCCTGTTTTCAATGTAAGGGGAAAGGTCAACCGAGTTATTGGTTCACGAGATGAGGGTATCGATTATTCGGGAGGAAGCTTACAGAATTCATTACAGATTGTAGAAATAAAAATAATAACTGCGGGGCCTTATAAAAACAAATTGATTGAGGCTGAGTATTCCCTGAGTATTACTTTTAACGAAAAACAGGACCAAGCATTATTAAAACCCGGCGATGAAGTTTTGATGGTGATAGAAACAGATGAATCAGGGGAGATTTCTCAGGCATATATTTATTCTGTGGTTAGAGACAAATACCTGTTATTGTTGTTAATAATATTTTCAGTGATTATCTTGTCGGTAGGTAAGCTAAAAGGCCTTAAAGCACTTATATCATTAATTTTAACTATTTTAGGCATAATTTATATATTGCTTCCGCTGATACTAAAAGGTTTTGATCCTGTGTTAGTATCTACATGGGTTTGTGTTGCTATTGCCGGAATAACATTACTTTTAGTAAGTGGATTTAACAAAAAAACTCTGGCAGCTGTCATCGGAACCTCCGGCGGATTAATTTCAGCAGGCATTATAGCTCAGGTAATCGGTGAAATGGCTAAGCTAACAGGTCTTGGCGATGAGGAATCTCAAATGCTAATGTTTATACCCCAAGAAATTGCATTTGACTATAAAGGTTTATTATTCGCAGGTATTTTAATCGGTGCATTAGGCGCTGCTATGGACGTAGGAATGTCTCTTTCTTCTGCCATGTTTGAAATTAAGGAAATAAACCCTGAAATCAAAAAAGGACAACTACTTAAAGCAGGAATGAATATCGGCCGGGATATGATAGCAACAATGTCAAGTACGCTGATTCTCGCTTACACAGGAGGTTCGTTGCAACTAATGCTCCTCTTCATGGCGCATCAGATACCCTTCGTAGATATCATTAATCAAGACGGATATGCAACGGAAGTTGTAAGGTCATTAGCAGGAAGCATAGGCCTTATATTGACTATTCCTATAACAGCAATAGCGGTAGGCTTTTTGTGTGAAAAACCGGAGGAAGAGCGATATTAAAAAAGAGCTACACTCAAATAAAAATTTTATCATTCTGAGTTAGCTCCTTTTAAATAAGCAAAAATTTCTGTATTATTGGTTCTGATTTAATGCATCTACCAGTTTGTTGATATCCATTCCGTGAACTTGGGATGCCTCTTCCAGAGTTTCGGCCTGAGAAGCGGGGCAGCCAATGCATCCCATACCAAAACCCATGAGTATTTGGGCCGCATTAGGGTTTGTTCTTATTATCTCACCAATTGTCATATCCTTTGTTATTTTCATCATTAAGCCTCCTAGCGTTTTACAGTTAATTTAACCTTTTGTTGTCTATTATACTCTATATCAGCAATATAAATAAAACTGTGATTTTCGTCACAAAATCATAGTTTTTACTTTTGTTCTTGCAAATTATGCAGTTACAATGGCTTTTGAAGCAAGTTTCGTAAAATCCAAGTTTTACATACCGACAATTAATACGGCTCTTACCGGGGATGCTTCGACTCCTTTAATCTTTACAGGTGCCGCGAACAGAAAATATTCCCCTTCATTCACTTCATCAAGCTTCAAACCCTCAAGAATAACGATTCTAGCGCTAAAAAGAATTTTATGGGTTTCATGGCCCGGCTGTGCTCTTTCAATTCCAAGAGCATCAATACCCACTCCTTTTACCTTTTTACCACTTAAATACTCAGCACCGGATTTATCAAGATAGATAAAATCCTTCTCTAAAATGTTCTCAATACTGTTTCTGGTTTTAAGAAGGATAAAGTCGCCCATTTGTATTTCTTTTGCTTCTAAATCGGTTTTAGACACCTTTTCGGCAACATGGGTAAGGTCTATAACCTTACACTTTGTAATTACTTTGTCCAAATCGAATCCGTCAAGGTTCTTACCATCCTCTATCATATGGAGCGGGGCATCCAAATGAGTTCCGGTATGCAAATTCATTTCCAGCCTCGTTTCATAAGCTGAGCCTTTGTTAAAGTCATTGTCAATTTTAAAAACAGGTCTTTTTTCTGTTCTTCCTTTATAAACGGGCATTTCGTGAGATATTTCCATTGATATATCATAAATTTTCATAACCGCTCTCCTATTCCCACACCGTTTTCTCTTCTATACGTCCCACCATTTACGTCCGTCCATTGCTAAAAGTTCAAAAGCCTTAACAGGGCCCATGGTACCGGCATCGTAGTTGGGAAAATCAAATTTTTTCTGTCCTCTGTACTCAATAATTCTGTCCGCAAATATCCATGATGCTTCCACCTCATCCCACCTTGAAAAAAGCGTAGCATCGCCTCTTAAAATGTCATACAGCAGGCGCTCATAGGCTTCTGGAGTATTCCCCACCGTGGGATTGTAGTAGCTGGTATCCATTTTTGTAGATACAATATCGTTATGGGTACTAAAATCCTTGGTGTTAAACTGGAAAAAGACACCCACATTAGGTTGTATCCTTATTACCAACAAATTTGGTATCTGCACATGCCCCTCTTTAAAATACAGGACTTCAGGCAGCTCTTTAAACTGAATTACAATCTCTGATGACGTCTTGCCCATTCTTTTACCTGTCCTAATATAAAATGGGGTGCCTGCCCATCTGAAATTATTTATTTGCAATTTTATTGCCACAAAGGTCTCTGTTGTTGAATTAACCGGAATATTTTCCTCTTCTCGATATGAAACTACATGCTGACCATCTATTACACCTTTTCCGTACTGACCGAAAATAACGTTTTTTCTTAATCTATCACCGGTAAAACCTTCTATGGCTTGAATTACTTTCAGTTTCTCTGTACGGATGGATTCGGTTTTCAGGTTAATAGGCGGCTCCATAGCAACTAGAGATAAAATCTGGACGATATGATTCTGAACCATATCCCTCATTGCCCCTGAGTTTTCATAATATCCGCCTCTGGTTCCTACCCCGTGTTTTTCATTGAGGGATATTTGCACATTATCAATATATTTATTGCTCCAGAGAGATTCAAAAACAGTGTTGCAGAACCTAAGCACCATAATGTTCTGTATCATTTCTTTGCCAAGGTAATGGTCGATTCTGTAAATGCTGCTTTCGTCAAACACCTCGATAAGCTTATCATTGAGCTTTTTAGCGGTTATTAGATCTTTTCCGAAAGGCTTTTCTATTACAAGCCTTGTCCATGAGCCCTCCTGGTGAGCCAAGCCATGATCCGATATTCCTTGAACAACTAATTCAAAATATTCAGGCGCCACCGCTAAATAGAAAACCCTGTTGCCACCGGTATCATATTTTTCATCCAGCTTTTTAAGGTAGTCCTTTAGCTTTACATAGCCCTCTTGATCGGTAAAATCAAATTGCACATAGTAAAGTAAATCCCTCAATCTTTCCCAATACTCAAGGTCAATTTTATTTCTTGAGTATTTATTAAGCGACCCAAACACTTCATCTCTATACTGCTCGCTTGTCTTGGCCTTTCTACCTATCGATACCACCGCAAAATTTTCAGGTAAAAGCTTATCATATACAAGATTATATAGCGCCGGCATCAGCTTTCTGTGGGTTAAGTCACCTGTACCACCGAAAATCACCATTATTGCCGACAAACTCTTATTGCTGTCGTTTCTCATATAGGCAACGCCCCCTAATTTTTATATATCTTTTTCCCCTACTTACAGCTATGCTAATCATTATTTTTACTATTACCAAAATATTATTATTTTCTGAATTAAGTTTATCCAGCCTTATAGTGGGCAAATACAATTTAGGAGGCTAATGCATTTTAGGGGGTGTTAATTATGACCGTAATTAAAAAAGACGGACGAATTCAAGATTTTGATGTTGAGAAAATGCGCCTTTCTGTCGCAAATGCATCTGATGATGCAAAAGCACCTATGTCAAGCTCAGATCTTGATTTGGTTATTAAGGATGTTATGGCATCCATTGAATTAGTTAAAACAAAACAGCATTTAAATACTGCTATGCTGCGAGAATTTATTATTGATTCCTTAACAAAGTTCGGATTCTCAAAAGTTGCAAAACATTACAGCGAATACTAAAGCAAAGCCCATCACAATCTGTAAAATAATAACAGCGCATGACGGGCTTAGCTCAAATTAACAGTTTGTTTATCAATAGTGAATTCACGAGCAATTTCTTTTGATTTTTAAGTTGGTATGTAGTGTCACTATAGCTGTACTTTTTCTTTTGGAGCAAAGTTTTTATCCATTGTCCAAGGACATGCAGTTCCGTTTTTCAACCTGAAAACAGCAATCGCCTCATAGAAATTTTTAAATGCGCCTTTTTCCTTCCACGCCTTTAAAAATGCTCGAGATGGATGTTCAACGATTTCATCTTTAAAGTTATTATCATCAATTAGTTCTAATTCCCCGCTAATCCTAATTTGTGTTCCATTGCAGCTAAAGCAAAGCTCTGCTTTATTATTTTTGCAAATTTGTTTGTAAACATCTTTTGCTGTCGCTGTGTGAAATATTATTCCCTCCTCATCTGCCCGGTATAAAAACATTGCTCTAACTCTCGGTTGATCATCTTCCACAGTGGCAATATAAAAAACGGGATTTTGCGTTATAGCTTCAAATACTTCATTTTTAGTCATTAATATCTCCTCCGATCATTACAAAAATTTTATTAGATGCAATTTTATAATAATCAAAAGGGTTATTCTATGACTAAGTGCGCATTAAATATAACATTGTGCGCAAAACACACATTTTTTAGTTATGTATTAGAAAGCTTGTTGCGTTCTATTTCTCTGTATTCTTTTGTTGTCACCCCAAACCATTTTTTAAATGCCCTTCGAAATGCGCTTGGCTCTGAGAAACCGAGAAGATAAGTAATATCCTCGATTGAATAATTCTCAAGCAAGTACTTTTTAGCAAGCTGCTCACGTGTTTGCCGTAGTAGTATATTAAATTCTGTTCCCTCATTACGCAAATTAGCCTGAAGAGTTCTACAGCTTATAGATAACTCCTGTGCAATTCTTTTTACTGTCAGGTTTTCCGTATCCATATAAGACAAAATCAGTTTTTTAGTCCTGTATGTAAAACTATTGATTGATTCAATTTCTTCTAAAAATTCCTTGGCATAGCTCTCAAAATACATTAAGAGACTCTCATTTGGAAGAAGAACCGGTGTGTTGGCTACCCGAATACTCATGACCATATAATTTCCACTCTGACTAAACCGAACTTCTTTTCCAAACACCTTAATATATTCATCTATCAATTCCGGCTTAAAAGATGCTAAAGCAACTTCAGTTGGATAGATGTCTTTACCGCTTAAGTTCCGTGCTAAATTTATAAGGCTTGAAAAATACCCCTCATAACAATGTTTTGAGATTTTTGGAGCATCTATTGGTTCGGTCAGTTTTATAACTATAGTGTCATGCTCAATAGATATTTCACCTTTTATCAAATTTCCTATAACACTTGAATATCGGGAGAATTTATGAAAAGCTTCTAAAACCGTTTTGCAATTCATCATCATATAACCGAGTATCGACCAATTACCCGCTTCTGTGAATTGCCCCATATTCAGACCGAAGCAAGGATCATTAGTTACTTGTGAAGCTGTTTCCTCAACAATTACATACTTTTCAACAGGAATACGCTCATCAGGATTACTCAGTATGCTTGATTCCAACTCTACGGATTTCATAAATTCGTCTATATTTACGTTTCTACTTGCAAGATACCTAAGTACTTGTGTTAAAACGCCAACAGAAACAGTATATTTATGCTCTAATAAAGGCTTTCCTGTCATATCATTTCACCCCAGTTCAGCTTTATTTCTTGAGATTTATTATTTATCTATTTTTCATATGAATAATATTACCCTCGACATAAACAACCCGGTTTACAGCGCTCATTTACTCGACTTTCCACATTATACTAGTATACCATATTTTTATTTGCATAATTAAAAATCCCTGAACCGCTTCATTTAAGCAATTCAGGGACTTTATTTTTGGAGGCGCCACCCGGATTTGAACCGGGGAATAAAGGTTTTGCAGACCTCTGCCTTACCACTTGGCTATGGCGCCGGATATAAAAACCGCAGCCGGTACATCTTCCGATATAACTCTCTGCGGTTCCTTTGTGGAGCGGGATACGAGATTCGAACTCGCGACTTTCACCTTGGCAAGGTGACACTCTACCACTGAGTTAATCC
>JAAYNX010000246.1 GCA_012520615.1 Clostridiaceae bacterium
ATGCTCCCTTAATAATTTCAGATTTTTATCTGTATACTATGAAGGGAGCATCTCTTTTTAACGGGTATAAAGCTTTGCCTGCTTCATTTTCTTCTGTATATCCATAAAAGGCTTTTCTATTAGACTAAAACTCATAGAAAGAACTTACTGATATTAAAGCAGATTCACATTTTTGTCACAATTATGAAATATACCAAATTGGCATGGTTCCCAAGTGTTGTGATAGCTTTTCCCGTAAGAAAGCTTCAGCTTCTGCCCTCACATCATTTCGGTAGCTGTATTTGCCGCGTCCGCGGCCGGTCATAGCGTCTTTGTCCAAAAGCTTTACAGCATTCGGAAATGCTTCAGTATTGATGGCATTGTGTACGAAACTATATGTCATCAATATAATCTCTATAAACCCTTGCTGTTTAACTTTTTCGCTCAACTCATCTGCCAGCAGTTCTATTAATTCAGCATATAGCTTTTTCCAGCCAGGAATAAGTATAACCGGAGCGATTAACAAACCCACCGGATAACCGGCTTCCGCAACATCGTTAAGTGCTTGAATTCGAGGATAAAGCTGTGAGGTCCCCAATTCTATTTTGCGGATTATATCTTGCGGGTTCACACTCATTCGAAATATTGTCTTACCCTTGTGATCTAGGTTAAGTAAAGGTTTTACCATATCGAATTTAGTCGGAAACGTTAGATGCCCACGGCCTTCCCGTGCAAAGCGCTCAATTGTATAGTTTAGATTTCCTGTGATTATATTTTCCAACACTAAATCACTATTGCTGCCAATTTCAAAGGTTTGAAGCTTCGCGGTAAAAGATTTTTTAAGTAATCTGTCCAGCATTTGTTCTCGGTTAACAAATAGGCGAAGATAAGAGCATTTGTTGTAATTACACACCAAATAGCAGTATAGACACATCGCCCGGCAGCCCGAGGATGTATATGGTACCAACCAGTCGGAAACCTTGTGGTTTTCCACATATTTATGTGTTTTTCTTATTCCGATAATAAGGAGTCTTTTTAGCTTTGGGAAGTCCCTATTATTAGCCGCTGTCAGTTCAGGTATGCGGTTATGGCTCTCTATTTCTACCCAAGACAAATCCTTATATTTGTCTTGCAGCTTTTTGCCCAGCTCATATTTAAGCGCATCAGGCTCATAATAAACTTTGTCAAAGTGTATGTGCATTTGTACCCCCTCCTAATAATGTAGTCTTCCAAAATATTAGAATATTATCGGGATAGTCTTTTACACAATATTGTTTTTATTAACTTGCGCTAAAACAAGGTAGATGGGATAATATTACTAACAAAAAGATACTTAATAATTCAGCGATAAGAGGGTTTTGATTAATGATTCGACGTGCGATAAAAAACGATATCCCAGGGGTTGTAAAGATATACGATAAAATTTTAAAGCTTGAGGCGCAAGGAAAGGCTCATACAGGTTGGCAAAAGGGTGTTTACCCAACAGAAAGTACAGCATTAAATGCTTTGTCCAAGGATGAGTTGTTCGTATTCGAAGAAGATGGGCAAATTCTGGCATCCGCCAGAATAAATCAAGAACAGGAGCCTGAATACGCAAAATGCCAGTGGATGTATGATGCCCCTGATTCTGAAGTCATGGTAATGCACACATTGGTGGTAGATCCGGATATCTCCGGTTCCGGCATTGGCAGCAAGTTTGTGCGCTTTTATGAAGAGTTCGCATTAAAGCACGGTTGCCATTACCTACGCATAGACACTAATGCATTAAATACTAAGGCAAGGGCACTTTATAAAAAGCTTGGCTATAGCGAGCAAGGAATCATTCCCTGCGTATTCAACGGAATTGTGGGTGTAAATCTAGTCTGCCTAGAAAAAACCATCAATAGGTAGAAAAATTGCTATTTAAGAACCCTTGCCTGTGTCATGTGTAAAGCAGAACATTTTTTATGATTGGAACGCTTCTAGCATTTGCGGGAATTCCCCCAATAGTTCTTTAATTCGCTCAGTATTAAATGAAACTGCTGCATCATAAAGGTGCTTTGAATATTTATTAATCTCTTTTACATTGAAGATTTCTCCCAGCTCCCACAGTTGCCTTGCAAACTCCTTTACATCAGCCCTTCTATGGCTTTTATTACATTCTTTCCAAATTCCCTTGTATAGCAAATCCAGTTTTTTTATTAGTATTTCATTTAGGTAAGGAGCTTTATCCGAACCCTCTTTATCGTGGTTATCTGTCTGGCTCTTACTAATTAAATCGGCGACCTCTGCTTCAGTTTCGCTCCCTATTACAATATCAGGTATTCTCACTGAAAACAGGCTCCCTTCTCCCAGTTTAGATTCAAGTGTTATAATGCCTCCCATCATTTCAACCAGTCTTTTAGTGATAGACAGCCCTAAACCAGTACTTCCTAATGCCCTATCGCTTTTGTCATGATTCTGGCTGAAAGGCTCAAATATTTCCTCCTGCTCTTCTTTGGAAATACCAATGCCCGTATCTTTAACATCAATAGAAATATATGCTTTCTTAGTATCTCCAGCGAGGAACTCTGCTTTTGCTGATATGGTTACATGACCTTTTTCGGTGAATTTTACCGCATTACCAACCAGATTAAATAATACCTGCCTTACACGCATCTCATCTAATAGCAAAACTCTTGGTATCGATGGGTCTATCAACAGATCCAAGGAAATAGCTTTCTCTTTTACCTTTAATGAAAAAATGTCTTTGATATCCTCAAACAATTTGTATACATCAATAAATTCTTTTTGAATCTTCATCCTACCCGATTCGATTTTTGATAAATCAAGAATATCGGTTATTAGATTCATCAGATTTGTTCCGGCTTTTTCTATTGATTTAAGATATGAAGCCTCTTCCTCACCTTTTATCCTCTCTTTTAGCAATGCTGTATATTCTAATACTGCATTTACCGGAGTTCTTATCTCATGTGACATGTTAGTAAGAAATCGGCTTATATTCTCTGACATATAATTTTTCCTCCCTTTGTCTATTACTTAGTTTTTTCCCTTGGTCCGAAAAGAATAACAAAAATTTTGCACAGAGCATTATATATATATATGATTAAAATAAAGACCATAATAAAACTAAGTAATTCGGGTTATTTAAAAAATGCTTGGGGGAACTTGATTTTAAAATAATATTAGGCTAAAATAATATTATATATTAAATTAGCCTAGGAATGATGCTCATGTATATATATAGACACGCTGAAAAAGCTATCAATAAGTTAAAATCTATGTTTGGAGCAGTTCTAGTTACCGGCTCCCGGCAAGTAGGAAAGACTACAATGCTAAAGAGTGTAGCTGATCATGCCAAATATGTCTCTCTTGATGATCCGCTATTGCTTGCATCTGCAATAGAACAAAGCGGAACCTTTTTTAAAGATAATCCGCCTCCAGTATTTATTGACGAAATTCAATATGCGCCAAATCTTTTTCCCCAAATTAAAATGATTATTGATAGAAATAATAAAAAAGGGCAGTTTTATATGTCCGGTTCACAACAATTTCATATCATGAAGAATGTAAGTGAGTCTTTGGCTGGACGTTTAGGCTTATTGACACTACTGGGTTTATCCATGAGAGAAAAGCAGAGTGTTGAATATATTGAACCATTTCTCCCCACCGATAAGTATTTTGAGACTCGTGAAAAAAGCTGCAAGGAACTTTCTTACGATAATGTTTGGAATAATATTCATCGCGGCAGTATGCCGGAATTATACAGTAACCCTGATTTCGATTGGCAAATGTATTATGGGGCGTATGTTAAGACATATATTGAACGGGATGTACGCGAGCTCACACAGGTTGCAGATGAGGTAAAATTCATGCGCTTCATGGCGGTAGCGGCAAGTTGCACAGGACAGCTTTTAAATCTTGCATCTTTAGCGAAAGATGTGGGAATAAGCCAACCAACAGCCGATCGATGGATGTCAATATTAGTTAGCTCGAACATTGTGTATTTATTAAGACCGTACTCAAATAATATAAAAAGTCGGACAGTTAAGACTCCTAAGCTTTATTTTCTCGATACTGGACTTGCTGCATACCTGACAAGATGGAACACACCCGATGTGCTAAAAAATGGTGCAATGGCAGGGGCTTTTTTTGAGACTTTCGTGATTTCTGAAATCTTAAAAAGCTATTATAACAGAGGTTTTCTGGAGGCTCCGTTATACTTTTACCGTGATAAAAATATGAATGAAATTGATTTATTAATTGAGGATAACGGCATACTGTATCCCCTTGAGATGAAGAAACATGCAGATCCTCAAAAGAAGGATGTTGCTGCCTTCAGCCTACTCGATAATATCCCCTCTATCAAACGAGGGCCGGGTGGTGTAATCTGCCTATATGACAACCTGATAACGCTGAAGGATAATGACCGCGTGATTCCGGTAAGATATCTTTGATACTATTTTATAAAGCAATTAAAAGATTTTACATTGTTGACGCTGTAAATTAGATCACACCACCAAATGCCCTATCTTATCGGCAAGTGTTATAGTTGCTTCTATGCCGGAGTTAAACTGGAGATAGTCGCTTTCAATGCCGTCACTAAAGATTACTCCGTTTTCCGGCATTTGGAATAGATTATCGCCAGTTTAATCCGAGAAACATGCTATTGTGTAGCCATGGCTATTACCCACTATTCTTCTGAATATTCATGCAGCAATTCTTTCTTCATTTTCCACAATGGCAGTGATAAGTCTACATAGTATTTATGAGGGTTTTCTAGTCTTTTAACCTCATCCCACAATGTACAGATTTGCTCTTTGCAGTAGCTTTTTATCTCGCTTAGCTTAGGGCTTTGGTATATGCAATTACCCTTATCAAAGATTTTAACTTGAAGCTTCTTTGCCACAAAGTTTGTTACAGTCTTTCTCTTCCAAGTGTACTCAGGATCAAAAAGTTCGTATGGCTTGCCTTCATCAATAACCTCTTCATTAAGTGTTATTAGGTCAGCTAATGCTTTTCCGGTTTCCTTGTCAAAGAGCCTCCACACCTGTTTATACCCCGGATTTGTAATCTTTCCTACATTATCACTGAGCTTTATTTTGGGAATAACCTTACCGTTTTCCTCAACTGCCACCAGCTTGTAAACTCCTCCGAATACAGGCTCAGATCTTGAAGTAATCAGCCGCTCACCAACACCGAATACATCTACACATGCGCCTTCTATAAGTAAATCTCTTATTATAGATTCATCCAATGCATTTGAGGCAACAATTTTGCAGTCCTGGAACCCGGCTTCATCTAGCATTCTTCTGGCTTCCTTCGAAAGATACGCAATATCGCCGCTATCAATTCTTATTCCTTTTGGTCTAAAGCCTTTTGGAACTATTTCTTCATTAAATATTTTTATTGCATTGGGAACACCGGATCTAAGCGTGTTATAGGTATCTACAAGCAAAGTGCAATTATCCGGGTATGTTTGCGCATAGGCGCGGAAAGCCTCCAGTTCAGCCGGAAACATTTGAATCCAACTATGGGCCATGGTACCTGTGGCCGGAACTCCGAATTCTTTATCTGAGATTGTGCATGCTGTTCCGACACACCCGCCGATGTATGCGGCTCTGGCTCCGTAAATTGCCCCATCATAACCTTGTGCCCTTCTTGAGCCAAACTCCATGACATTTCTACCTTGTGCCGCTCTGACAACACGGTTTGCCTTTGTAGCAATCAAGCTTTGATGATTGATTGTTAAAAGAACCATTGTTTCGATAAATTGTGCCTCAATAACAGGGCCCTTTACAGTTATTATAGGCTCATTTGGAAATATAGGGGTTCCTTCGGGGATAGCCCAGACATCACAACTAAGCTTAAAGTTTTTAAGATACTGCAAAAATTCCTCGCTGAATATCTCTTTGCTTCTAAGGTATTCTATATCAGTATCATCAAACTTTAGAGTCTTAAGATACTCTATAAGCTGCTCCACACCGGCCATTATTGCAAAGCCGCCATCATCGGGAATTCTTCTGAAAAACATATCAAAATAGGCTTGCTTATCCTTTAAACCATGATGAAAATACCCATTTGCCATAGTAAGCTCATAAAAATCGGTTAACAAAGCCAGATTCATTCTATTCATTTATTCCACCTCCGGAGTTACTTCTATTCCATTCACTATCATGTTGTAAAGTGCCATTACATTCATCAAATCTCCGTCGTGAATGCCCAAATCATAGGTTTCAACCGCATTTATGGGTACTATTACTCTTGATTTTTTGTTTTGTTTATTAAAAAAGGTTTTTATAGTTAATGCAAATTGCTCTACGCAAATGTTAGTGCAAACACCCGTTACAATAAAAGTGTCTATTTTTTGATTATCTTTAAGCCATTTTTGGAATTCTTCTTCATGAAAACCATTAGTGGAGTTCTTGGGGATAAGGGTGTAGCCTCCGATTTCCTTTAACTCGTCAACTACTTCACTTTCGCTGGTACCAGCTAAGCAATGCTCAGGATAAGCCCCAAATTCGGGAGATGCATTTGTATGGCTGTCAGCGAATGCCAGCTTTGCAATTTGATTTTTATCACATAACTTTGATAATTTCTCTATTGCCGGGATGGCCATTTCGGCTCTATTACTTGCTAAAGCGCCTTCCCTGACGAAACCGTTTATCATATCAACTATTATAAAAGCGGTGTTTTCAGGTTGTAAATCTTTCACTTTAACAGCAGGTAGCCCTGCCAGCAGGTCAAATATCTTTTCAAGAGTTTCATTGCTTTTTTTCAAAAATTCATTCTTATTATTTTTCATATTAATTTCCCCTCTCTTTTGGAAGTAAAAGAATAATTTCTTTATACTAACTCACTCAGTCTCATTGTTCCAATTCGGGTCAAACTTAAATAGTTTTGATGGTCTGTGCCCCGCATCTTTGGTATACTCATTTGTCTCGATTACCATACCTGCTATTTTCCTTCTAAAGTTTGCTTTTAGAAGTTCAGTATCAAGAATCACTTCATACACCTTCTGAAGCTCTGTGAGAGTGAATCGTTCCGGCATTAAATTGAATGCTATATCTGTGTATTCAATTTTGCTGCGCAGCCTTTCAATGGCATATTCTATGATTTTTGCGTGGTCAAAGGCTATTCCGTCTAGCTCTACTATTTCTCTTTCTACTTTTGTAACTTTACCTTCTACAGTCTTTATAACCCGCACGGTTGCCGAAAGGTTATTTTCTTCATTAGAAAGATTCAATCTGAATGTTCTTTGCAGCATATATCCTTTTTTAGTTAATGTTCTTTGTTCTTGATGTAATTTGCATGATACCGTGAACCATTTCGCATCATCAGCATCATCACTGGCTTTGATATCAAGAGTTGAACTGTCTACCAGAGACATATAGGATGCACTGATTATCCTTGTACGGGGATCTCTGCCCACATCTCCCCAGGTATAAAGCTGTTCCATATATATGTTATCAATGTTGGTTTCCTCTTTTAATTCCCTTAATGCCGCCTCATCCAAACTTTCATCCATTTGTACAAAACCGCCGGGAAGAGCCCATTGCCCAATGCATGGGTGATCTCCTCTTTTAATCATCAGCAGCCTTAGAACTTTTTCAGGAAGCTTTCTATAGTTTTCATTTTCTTCGTCGGTTACTGTAAAAATCAGCATATCTACCGTTACTGAAGGTCTCTCAAAATTCCCGGGATCATATGCTGCTAAAAATTCTTCTTCGGTAAAGCCTTGCTTATTTTTCAATATATTATCTGGCATCTCATCACCCCTGTTGTTATTTTCAATTTGATATTATCTATCTGTTAATATCATTATATTGCCCTTGCGTTTTCTTGTCAATACGTTTTTCGAAAAAGTCTTTTTCTTGTTAGTTTTTCAATTTATATACCAACCTTGTGTCTATGATATGAACCGCAATATTTTTACAAAGAAGTGCCTGTAACGTCTTGTTATCAATGGTTCTATATGGTATAATTATTTACCAATTAATGTAATACCGCTTAAAATTATTATGGAATGGGGAATTATAATGAGCAAATTCTCAAGAATATTATTGCCTCTGTTGATTATTTTAGGTTCTTTACAAGCCGTGCGGTTAGTTCTGGATTATGCAAAGAATGTCGATGAGGCGGTTGAACTTTTAGGAAAATACAATATTAATTTTGACTTGGCTGAGCAAAGCCATTATTTGATATCCGATGCGACCGGAAAATCAGTTATAGTCGAGTTTGTAGAAGACGAAATGATCGTACTTGAAAAGGAGAATCCGTGGCAGGTTAATGCCAACTTTATGGTCAGCGATTATTCCGATGCACAAGATGCGGCGTACAGGCACCTATGCCTTAGATACCAGAATGCATTTAAGATTTTAAAAAATAAAAACGGCACCCTTAAAAATGGTGAGCCGTTCGATATATTAGCGACGGTAGCCCAGTCCTCTACTTTGTATTCAACAGTTTATAATACTACCAGCGGTGATATTCAGGTTGCTATTCATAGAAAATTCGATGAAATCTACCAATTTAAAATGCCTATGAGGTCCGACGTTTCCCCATAATCACAGAACAGCAATTACACCGATATCATTCTAATAAATATACTCCAAGGGCCTGAGATTTTAACGCTCTAATAATCCTTGCTCAAAAAGGTAATTCATAGTGTTTTCAAAACCTTCATAAAGGCTTCTGCTATCGGATCCGCCCCTGTTTGTATGTGCTTTTTTGAAATCAATTCTGACACGTACATTGTAGTCATATTTTCCACTTCCTCCAAACATTCTTTCAAGGGGATCTGCGGCGAGAATATCCTTTTTATACACATCTAGAAAATCCTGTATATTCTCTATTATTTCAAATTCCTGATAATGACCCTCTCTGGTGTAAACGCTGATATTTATACAATGGATATCCTCAATATCCTTGACTAAAATAGGCTCATAGCTTTCTCTTACACCGGGTAAAGCGAAGTATTCTCGCAAAAGTTTATCAAGCTCTGTATTATTGCTATTTGTGAGCAGACTGTACTGCCGCTCAAGTAATGATCCATCTTTAAGTCTGTATATGAAGTAGAGATCTCTGTGCTGAAAAAGATCTGCCTGCTGCCCATCGATATACATATTTCTCAGTTTTTCATTTTCTTTAAAAATGTTTTTATTCTCCACAATATAGGAATGAATTTGCCGGACTTTTGAGATAACCTCACGATTCTCGGAAATCCCGGGCATGGATTCTCGAAGACGCTTTATAAGTTCGTCGTCTAGAACCTTTGGAGGCTGGTTGCTAAAATTATCGGAATATTCCTCGCTAGGTTCAAAGATTGTGATAAAAAGATATCTATGTGCATCAGGATTATATTCTTCCGGGTTTAGTGCAATTCTCATAACCAGATCATGATAGGAGCTCACACTTATAATTTCTACCTCGCTATCTTTAGGTACCTTGCGCTCAAAACCATATAAATCAAACTCTATGCTGCAAAGGAACAGCGATAGGATTAGAGAAAAGGCAACAAACCCCTTATAAGCCTTAAAAACTCTAAATGTTTTTCGCATCAGCATCTCAGCAGCAAAGTAACCTATGAAGCCACCTATCAGGTACGAGATGATATATGCGCTAAGCGTTTCGCTGACAGAAAGAATATCTACGATTATTGTTCCTATTAACGCTGCGGAACAAAATGCAACACTATACTTAAAAATCGGCTTGACAAATGAATAACTGATTACATCAGTGGCAACCTCCATCTGACGTTTCTTGTATAGGTAGTACGCTGAAACTAAAAATACAATGCCTACAATAAAATAACCAACCAGAACAACTATATTTCCCCTATCACTTTGGAATCCTCTATATAAAGTTTCTAAATAGTATAGAGGAGACAAAACTTCAAAGGTTGGGTCTATGTAGCTGTATGAATATCCAAAGAAGAAGTTTACCATGATACTTCTAATTACACCTTCAATGAATAAAGCGAGGAAGTTTAATATGTAAAAGAAGATAGCATGCGCTGCCATATGCCCCGAAAACATACCGATGAATATAGCAAAGTTATACAGAAGAAAGGTCATAATAAGATTTACACCTAGCCATGCCCATGTGTATGAAGTCTTTGGAATACCTACAATTACCTCTGTAATAATTAATATCAGACCATTAAAAAGAAGTGGAATAATTACAATAACCAGCCCGGAGATATAATTGGTCACATACAAAGTTGAACGGGTCAAAGGTAATGAGTGAATCATGGCAGTATTTTTTTGGAAATGCATATAAGAGAACATGGCCAGTGCCGCAACTAATGGATAGAATCCTAAAAACAAAACCATTACGTCGCTGGTTTCAAATATGGTATTTCCTAAAAGATTCAGCAGCTCAGGGTTCTTAGTCCTGTTCATCAGATCTATTTCTATGTTTATATAACCCATAATAATTATAAGCATGAAGAATGTATATGAAAATGGGATAAGCCAGAATCTTTTAATATTGTTTTTTAAGATTCCTTTATTAAAGTACGATGTTTTTAACGGCATAATCCATACCTCCAAGTTCATAGATAAAGATTTCTTCAAGTGAGAGCGGCAAAGCATCAACCAGCAGAGGCTTTAATTTATTGATTTCAGATAAAATTTCCTCACGGTTGCCCCTTACGATGATAATCCAAATTCGTCCAGTTTGCTGCCTGCTCAGGATATTAAGCTTATTCACTTCTTCAGGAAGTTCACTTTCAAATGCTACTTGAAGCTTAACGATGTTATTCTGAAGCTCAGTCAGGCTGCGCTCGAGTATTACTTTCCCCTCATGCATGATGCCGACGTGGTCACAAACATCCTCCAGTTCTCTTAAGTTGTGGGAAGAAACAAAAACTGTCAAACCGCGTTCAGCCACATCTTGCAGCAAAACACCCCAAACTTTGCGTCTCATTACCGGGTCAAGCCCATCAACTGGTTCATCTAATAGCATAATGTCGGGACGAGTTGAGATTCCTAACCAAAATGCTGCCTGCTTTTGCATACCTCTAGAAAATCGTTTAAGGCCTTTTTTAGAATCAATTGGAAAGACTTCTTGGAGCTTTTGGAATCGAACCTCATCAAAGCTTGGATATATGGACTTATAATATTTTTTCATATCCGATACGGATGCTTGAGGGAAGAAATATATATCATCAGGTATATAAAACATCCGCGATTTGATTGAAACACTTTCATATACTTGCTGTCCGTCTACAGTAATGGTGCCGGAATCCGGGACAAAAACTCCCGCCAGATGCTTTATTAGTGTGGTTTTACCTGCTCCGTTAGGCCCGACAAGCCCATAAACAGAGCCCTTTTTTACTGTTGCGTTAACACCGTTTAATGCATAAAATCCATCAAATGACTTTCTCAAATCTCTGACTTCAATCATTCTTTTTTCCTCCTTGTGGTGTGGAGTGCAAAATAGTATTATGGACGACTTTTTCTATATCGCTTTCGGAAACTCCTAAATATGAAAGTTCGCTAACCGTAGCTTTCAGGGTATTATAGAGTGCCTCCACCCTTTTCGAATCCAGCTTTTTGGGTGAGGGTGCCACAAAATTACCCCGTCCGGTTACTGAATAAATGAATCCCTCAGACTCCAAATCCTTATATGCCTTTTGAATTGTGTTCGGATTGATAGAGGTAGTTTGAGCAAGTTCTCTGACCGAGGGAAGCTTCTCATCCTGTTTAAGAGCGCCGGTGATGATAAGCCGTTTTACATTATCCTTTATCTGTTCGTATATAGGCTTCGGATTTCTCAAGTCTATTGCTATGATAGGTATCACTCCTTTCATATATGGTTACCATTAAACGATCTCACCCATTGCCGAAATTAAATTCTTTGCATTCGAAATAAGTGTACTATATATACTAGTACACTTATTATACGATGGTTATTTATGGTTGTCAACTCGTTTCTGTCCGTTTTTTATAATTTAGACCGGTTAAGCCTTCAAAGTTTTTTCCTGCTTTCCTTTGATTGGTGGACTCTTGATAAAGCAAGCGAAAAAATGCTCCCTGTCGGAGACAGAGAGCGTCTGAAATCTTGAACAGTTCGTTGACATGCTTGTTATATGCACGCAATTTTTATATTCTCTGTTTTTGGGCATAAAAATAACGGATTTCAGTTTTGTGAAACCCGCTAGCTTACTTAGTCAGAAAGCAGACTTGAAAATTTCTTGAATCGTACAACAGGCAAAATAATGGCTGATTCATCCGCATCTTCTTCGCCCTGCCAAGCTACTATATAGGCTATATTTGCGCTGACTGGCTCGTATCCTTTGTTTGCGAGATGCTCCAGTTTCTCAGAAAAGGCCTTTGAGAATTTTACCACACGAACGGTTCTCCCATTTACTTCAGCAGATAGATAACTATCTGAAATTCCAAGTTTACAGCTACTGCGAAGTTTTAGAATAGTTTCTTTCTTATCCTTAAAATAATTAAGGACTACATCTTTATGCGACAACTGAAGGGAAATTTCCAAAGGATCATCGTAATCTCTCGTATCCTCCCTATTTATGATACCGCCAATAAAATATTTTTTAAAAACGTCAGTGTTGCAGTGGATATACAAAGAATTCTTAGCGCGAGTAAGCGCTACATACAGCTTTCGTTTTTCTTCATCGTTGTTAGCATATACGTTTTTCAAAAGTAAATAAACGGTATCAAATTCTCTGCCTTTCGATTTATGAATGGTAGAGACATACACTGCTTCGCACTCATTTGAATAAAAGTCTTCATAGTTAGATTCTTTAATAAACTCGTCCAGGTCAGTACGAAATTTTACACGGTTTACGCTTTCAAATTCCGAAAGCATATTTAGACAGTTGGGCAAGCAGGCACTGTCCGCATAAACCTCAGCAAGCCGTTTTTTTGCAGCAGCCCATAAAGTATCATCAATTACCGGGGATTTGAGTTTTGTATCAATAGATTTTAGGAAAAAGCGAACTTCGGCTAAATTGTATAGCTTGAATCCATCGTTGGATTGTATCAATTTAGCTCGTATACCTTTTTGGGTAAGTATGCCCTGCATCTGTAGTGCTTCATAGTTGGTGCTTGTAAGTACACAGGCCTTCCCAGATTGATATGTTTTTGCGACATAGTTTGCGACCGCTTCTTCTATACGCTCTGATATATGATAAGTGATTTCAACCGTTCCTGATTCATTTTGAACCGCCTGAATAGGGGATGATTTCATACGATTACTCAAGGATGCGATGAAAGCATTACTCAGTGCAACAATGCTACTCTTACTTCTAAAATTTTCTTCCATTTCATACTTTATAGCTCCATAGTCTTCAATAAGATTACGAAGATATTTAGAATTGGAGCCTCTGAATTCGTAGATATTCTGGTCATCATCACCAACTGCAATAATACGCATGTCATCATTTGCATGAATAAGCG
>JAAYNX010000028.1 GCA_012520615.1 Clostridiaceae bacterium
TGCGGGTTGCGGGGACAAAAACCCTCTGGATCCGAGTAAACCTGTCATCATTACGTTATGGCATAATTACGGCGGTCAAATGGAAAAGTCAATGAATGATTTGGTGGATGAATTTAACAGAACCGTAGGTAATAAGCAAGGCATTATTATTAACATCACTTCGGTATCCAGTTCCTCTGCCCTTTATGATAAAATAGTCGCCTCTGCCGAAGGAAACCCTGGTTCTTCTGACCTTCCGAACATTACAACCGGATATCCCAAATCGGCTTTTGCTCTAATCAAAAATGACAAGCTTGTAGATTTAAAAGAGTATTTTTCAGAAAATGAGCTGGATGAATACTTGCCTCAATTCATTGCCGAAGGAATGATTGCGGATAAATTGGCTGTTTTCCCAACAGCAAAATCAACCGAGGTTCTTTTCCTCAACAAGACACTTTTTGACCGTTTTTCCACTGCCACGGGAATAAACATGAATCACCTTTTAACCTTTGAAGGTATTTCCGAAGCAGCAATAAAGTACTATGAATGGACAGATTCACAGACCCCTGATATCCCTAACGACGGGAAGGACTTTTATATCTCGGATTCCTTGTTTAATATAGCTCAGTTAGGGATGAATCAACTGGGAGATAACTTTATTGTAAATGAATCCCTTAATTTCTCTGAAAATTATAAAAGGATTTGGGATTCTTATTTTGAAGCTGCCGTTAAAGGTGGCATTGCTGTTTACGACGGTTATTCGTCGGATCTTGCCAAGACCGGTGAAATTGTCTGTTCTACTGGTTCCACTGCCGGAATTCTTTTTTACGGAAGCACAATTACATATCCGGATAATACAATAGAAAATGTTGAATATGAGATTCTTCCCTACCCTGTTTTTGAAGGCGGAAATAAGGTAGCAATACAGCGGGGAGGCGGAATGATTGTTACTAAATCTACAAAAGAAAAAGAATACGCCTCTGCAGAGTTTTTGAAATGGATTACCGCACCGGAGCAAAATATGAGGTTTATATCCGAAACAGGCTATATTCCTGTTACCAAAAAAGCATTTGAAACGGCCATTGATGCGAATATTGATAAAGCCGAAAATACAAATATAAAGAAGCTCCTTAAAACTGCCGTAACTATGTATAATGAATATGATTTCTATATTCCTCCGGTTTTTGATGAATTTGATAAAATGGAAAAGACATATATCGATAGGATTAAATCAGCTACTGTTAATGCCAGAAAGGAGTACATATCTCTATTGGAAGAAAAGAATGCTGATGTAGCATATAAAGAAGTATCCGAGAGTGTTTTTGATGATTTCATCAGCCTTAGTGAAGACTAACAATAGTATAAAATCTAATTAATGAAGATACACAACTTTTGTACTATTTTTCGTAGAAAAAACAAGAGGTGAAATAAACTGAGTATTAAAAAATCTATGCTTTCTTGCCGGGATCTCTGGGATAGAATAAAAAAGGTAATTAAAGAAGGCAGGACATTACGCCGACGCCTTATTATTTTTTCCGTTCTATTTATAGTAACCTTTATTATCGCTGTTTTTTCAATATTATTGATATCCGGTGTTTTTAATATAGGTAATAAAGAAACTAAAACATTATTTGAAAACGAGCTTAATCATTTAGCAAATGACATCTATAAGGATTATGGCAGTATTGCGGTAAAAGGCGTAGATCTTGCTAAAGCCATTAATAAAAGCATTGAAGATAAATTGGAGAGTATGAATCTGGATGCTAGCAATTTAAAAAATCATCCGGAAATTTATAATGAGCTTTTGGAATCCGAATGTCAAAGATTAATTACTGCACTCTTACGAACAAAAAGCAGCGGTGTTTTCATAATTCTGGATGGAACTATAAATCCTAAGCTTCCAAACTCGGAATTTTCAAAAGCTGGCATTTATATTCGTAATATGGAGCCAAATATAGTAAATCTGGAGTCACCTTACTTACATATGCTCCGAGGATCAACAGACATAGCTAAAAGCAATGATATTCTGATTCATTCTCAGTGGGCAATGGAGTTTGATGTAAAAGAAGCTGATTATTTTTCAAAAACTATTGATATTGCAAAAGAAAATAAAGATTTGCCTCTTTCAAAGCTTTATTATTGGTCGCCTAATTTAGCTTTGCCAAATACCACTGATAAAGTAATGCTTTGCTCAATCCCGCTGATAGCTTCTGACGGTACAATATATGGCGTATGCGGTTTTGAAGTAAGTGCATCCCTTTTCAAATTATCTTATATTCCGGATTCTGCAATATCAGATACAGTTTTCAGTTTACTAGCAAAAGCCGAAAATAATTTAATTGACTGCTCTTCATCATTTATGGCAGCCGGATATTCAGCCGTTATAAGAAATGAGCTTACTAATGCTAAGATAAGATATCAAATAAAGCAAAACTCTCTTATCAAGTACTTTAGCACGACAAATGAGTTTATGGGATTACATAAAAACATCGTCCTTTATTCCGAAGATTCACCATATATAGAGGAAGAATGGGTTTTAAGCGTTATGGTACCATTAAAGGATTATGAAAAAGCACTGGATAATATCAATCAGAGACTTGTTTTGCTATTACTAGTATTGCTTTTAGCAGGAATCATGGCATCTTTCTGGTTCAGTAAAATCTATCTGAAGCCTATAACAGATGCAATCCGTAAAATGAAACAAACAAAACCTTCGGAAATAGAAAAAACAAACATCTTGGAGATTGATGATCTTCTGGAATTCCTCTCACAACAAGACAACAAAGCTGCAGTAAATGAGAGTAAAGTAGATAGCCCGTTCTCATATATCAAAAGTTCCGGGATGTTCAAAGAATTCCTTGAGAATATTAATACCCTATCACCCGCCGAGCGAGCTGTGTTTGACCTTTATATGGAAGGCTATACCGCAAAAGAAATTGCTGAGAAGCTGTATTTAAGCATAAACACAATAAAAACTCATAACAAGAGGATATATGAAAAAATGAATGTATCCTCTCGAAATGAGCTTATGGTTTACATTAAAATGATGAAGGAAATAAATTCGAAAGGGTAGAATACATAATTTATTCAGGATTTATATAAACCCTTTATATCTACCTTAGTTTCCAATTCTGTAGGTCCCCTGTATTCTTAATTCTGCATAAACCAGTATCTTACGGCATTTGTTTCTGTATCCAGAGGCAGTGTGGCGTCCTCTAGACCTATTATCAGGTAGTTAGCGTCGTCGCCTTTCTCAAGAGTAAAATAACGGGTTTCGTCTGCAGGCGAATTTCCATCCTTCCAGGTTTTTCCGTAATCAGAACTAACTTTGCTGGTTTGACTGCTAAAGATAATCTTTCCATCTTTCACGGCATACTTACCTTTGATAACTATTTCCGACCCCAAACCCGTGGAAATTAATTCAGCAAAGGTTCCATCGCTATTAAACTGATACTCTTCCCTTGAACCGTATGCACCGAAATCAAAGCTTCCCGTACCGGTGTTATATCTGACACCTGTCATACCATTGCTCCAATTCCCGACAATAGCTCCGCTTTCTACTTGGGGCGTGGATGGCTGTCCCGCAGGAGGTGTCTTTGTAATATCCTGTTCCACCGGCCCACCGTCCACTATTTCATCGGATTTTTCAAATGTACGGTTACTAAAGAGCAGTGCCTGTTCCCGTGTAGCATTGGTGTAGTTTTTTGCATCCTCGGCAGTGGGGGTATTCTTGGGAACGAACAAATTGTTGGTGACTTGTATGATTTTATATTTTGCCATAAAATAGACCGAAGGCTTAAAGTTTGGGAAAATATTCGCATCATCGGCAAATGGTGCCACTCCTTTATAGTCGAGAGAATGTTTGGTATAGGTGGCATCTTCTTTGATTGTCCAACCCTCCCAGTTTACCTTTTTATATACCCTGGTCAGCATGGCAGCGCATTGTTCGCGGCTTATAAATTGGTCAGGGGCATATTTGTTATTGCCTACACCAACCACTATATCGGCCGCATAGGCTTTAAGTACATCAGTGTCTTTGGTATCAGTGAACGTAGTGTTTGGTGCCGGGGAAACCGTCTTTCGCGAAAGGGCTTCGTACAGCTTTAGAGCTACCGAGGCAAATTCGGCGCGGGTGATGGGTTTGGTCAGATCGGCATCTTTAAATCTATCTGGGTAAAGGCCGTTCTCCACCGATTTTTTGACCTCTCCTTCTGCCCAACCGGAAGTACTGCCCCAAGCCGGCATGTTCTGAGAAATCACATTGGAGAAAGGGCTGTAAATATCCACCGAAGAAGAAGTGCTATCTATGCCGGCTTGCTTATATTTACGAAGATCTAAGGAATATCTGGTCTTTATTTCAAAGGCAGCTTCTTCATAACTGTCCCTATAGTCCTCAAAATAGGGTTCGGCATTAAAGTTGATGGTCTCGTTAGAAACCCACCAATAATGGACTTGTTTGAAGTCCTTGTCCCCTTTTTTTCTGAGCCATATTTCGACTCTCACAGCGCCGCCCGTCACGACGTTCAGATCACCGATATTCTGGTGAGGTTTTTCCAGCTTGACCGCCAAATATGGTGTATCGCCGCGCATTTCAACTTCCGCATCTGTGAGCACAGGGGCAAAGTTGATCATCTTATTGGGATCCACTTTTACATTGGCAGAAAGGACGAATTCCTTTGACCAAGGCGAAAGTACATAGGTTTTTTCGTTGTCAAAGGACTGGGCAAAGCGAACCCTGAAAGTAATACTATTGTTTGTAAAGTAGTCCCATCCGCTTTCCGTAATGGTTTTGACAATTGATTCATCGGAGAACAAATGTGAAAAATAAGCATAAGAAGAGCTGGTATAGTGTTCTCCGTCTCTACAGACGACGGAATACATCTTCTTCTGATTTTTGGGAACCGTTTTTGGAGAATCCCAAGCTGATGTATACTGCCAGCTTCCATTATTGATTTTGGTATCCACCTGATAATAAAGTGAGAGGCTAAGTAAATCGGTATTATCCGGGTCGTTCTGCACCCTTTGAGCCATGTATGTCCGTATTTCATCGGGAGCGCTTACAAAGAGTATAAAGCTACCGTAATTAAAAGTCACCCCAAAATGGGCTGGAGCACCAAGTACTTTTGGTGGAGCTACTTTTGCTGTTACAGTAAAGGGTATGACACTTATTAGAACTATTAGAGCTAACAAAACTGAACTGAGTCTTTGTTTAATTGATATTCCCCTCATATTAATCCTCTCCATTACATATTTTTACAAGAAGATTATATCAAGCACGATAACGGCATAATACTAAAATATTGTCATCTTTATACCAAATAATTGCCATGTGATTCAGTTTTGAGAAAATGAACTGATAAATACGGAAGGTGTTACTCCAACCTTCTTTTTAAAGACAGAAGTAAAATGACTATGGCTTGAAAATCCTAAAATATATCCTACCTCTGTAATTGAGTAGGTCCTAGATTTTAGATATGTAATCGCTTTATATATTTTTATATCCATATAGTATTCATAAGGGGTTTTTCCTGTTTGAGCTTTAAACAATCTTACGAAATAATAAGGACTTAAATTTACAATACGGCTAAGAAAGGCAAGTGAAAACTCAGTAGTATAATTTTCCCAAAGTTAATCAATCGCAGTGTTTATTTCTTTCTTTGCCGTATATCTTCTTTCCTCCAGCATGTCTGGCATATTGTTTCTTATACTCCTTACCAAGCCAATTGTAATTTCCATGGAAAGACTGTCCAAAACAAATTGGTAACCAAACTGCCTGTTAAGGAATTCTGTCTCAAAATTTGATATAAGGGTAAGCAACTTGTTGCTTAAATAGGCTGTATCGTTATAAAAAAATAATTCAGATTTGTTGAAAGCCTCTTTTGTAATCTCTTTCAGCTTACTTGGAGCAATAAATAAGCATAAAAATTTTATATCATTGGAATTGGTATACATATTGTTGATTGGCGGTAGTAGTAGTTTTTGGCCTGGATTTGTTGCTAGTAATGAATTCTTACGTATGCTTATTTCTTTTTTATCAGCATAAAAGCATGGAATTTCAACTCTTGGCACAACAAAGTGATAGCATTCAAATTGGTTTTCACTTTCTACAAAAATCCTAGGTTTAAATACTGCTAAATCTGAATTACCAAAAGACTCCGGTATTGTATTCTGAAGCCCTTGAACTTCTTCAAGAACTCTTTGACACATACCCATAAAGTTTTACTCCCTTATTTCCTTGCTGTTAGAAAGTATGCTTTTATTAAATTGCTAAAAAAATTAGTCGATTTTAAATTGTATACTTAAATTATGCCATATATATTAAAACGGTAAAAGTATATTTTTACGCATAACGATAATCGGATGGTCTATTTTTCCCCCAAGTTGTCCTTCCATTCCCTCCATTACACATGTTGCAAATAAGGGGATACCCGTTTTTTGAGTTATTTCCCGGGAAAGCTCTAATCCATATAAAATATCGTCCACGGTAGTTTCTTCGAGGTAATGGGTATTATTTATAATTCCGCTGATTTTTAGCCTTGAAGCCGCTTCAATTTCTCCGATATAGGTAAGAGTTTCATTTAAATTCGTGGTCATTGGTCTTGAACGATTAAATACAAAAAACATATCATAATCATTCTGATCTATTTCATGGTAATAGCGACCTAAAACCTTTGCTCCATCTTCGTCTCCCCCTACATCTAAAATTACGCGCCTTAAATTATGCCTTAGAGCCACAGATATCTCCGGTCCTACTACTGGTACATCCACATTAGTGTTGGCATATATAGGAGCAATAACCTTGATACCCTTATCCTCCAGAGCTGCCTTTGCATCAACGCTTCTAAAAAACGGATTAACTATATCCATATCTGCCATAAGTACATCGTCAAAACTCTCTTTTAATAAAAATGCTGTATTAACAGATATTTCAGACTTTCCGCTACCATAATGGCCGGTGAAAATATTAATTCTCTTACTATAAAATGCTTTTTTCATATTATCGCCCTTCAACTTTGTATTTTTCTTGCCCTTCTTTATATCTATCTCTGCCATTGCTGTCTATAATCACAACACATGGAAGATTTTCTACCTCTAATCTTCGGATAGCCTCTGTTCCAAGATCTTCAAAAGCTATTATCTCTTGTTTTTTAATGCACGATGATATCAATGCACCGGCACCGCCAATTGCACCAAAATAAACTGCTTTATGGGTTTTAATTGCGTTTACTACATTATTATCTCTAAGGCCTTTACCAATCATACCTTTAAGCCCCAATTCAATTAGTCTTGGGGCATATGCATCCATTCTGCCACTGGTAGTAGGGCCTGCAGAGCCTATTATTTTGCCATCGGGAGCAGGACATGGCCCTACATAATATATAACCTGTCCTTTTATATCAAAGGGCAACGGCTCTCCTTCATCCAGTAAGGCAATCATACGCTTATGAGCAGCATCTCTGCCTGTATATATTAAGCCGGAAATTAAAACCTCATCTCCTGCATTTAATTCATTAATTATATCATCTGTTAACGGGGCAGTGATTCTTTTTATTGACATTTTTATACCTCACTATCCATAGAATACTGTATCCGTGCCTCTTTGGTGTAGTTTCCTGCGTCATCGCAAACTACCAAATCAGGCAGAATCTTTAACCCGGGTTTCCCGTTTTTCAACCCTTTAACAAGAATGAGAGATGGCGCCTTGCCTGGGCATGGACAAACCATCCTGAGAAGCTTAGGCTCGATTCTAACTTTCCTCATACCCACTAATATGTCTGTAAGTCTTTCAGGCCGGTGCACCATAAAAAACCAACCCTGAGGTTTAAGTACCACTGAGCTGTTTGTTAAAACATCGGTGAGATTGCAACAAAGTTCATGCCTAGAAATAGCTTTGCTGTCCTTTGGGTTAACATTGCCACTTCCAACCTTAGTATAAGGTGGGTTAGTAACTACTATATCATAGGTAGCGGCACCGAAAATAGAGCCCGCTTCCTTGATATCGCCAGTTTTTATAGTTATGCGGTTGTTAAGATTATTACCGCTAACACTTCTTCGAGCCATGTCTGCTATATCAGGCTGAATTTCCAGACCTGTTATGCTTTTTGCATTAGTTTTTGCCGCAATAAGTACCGGAATAATACCTGTACCTGTTCCCAAATCAAGCACATTTTGATTTTGATGTGCAGTAACAAAATTTGACAAAAGCACAGCATCCATACCAAAACGAAAAGAATCCTTCTTTTGAAGAATAAAGAGTCCATTAATCTGTAAATCCTCCAAGGTTTCATCCGGTAATACTACAAAGCTCATATTGGTACTCCTGAAAAAATTAATTAGGTTAAGTTTTCTCTAGACTCTCGCCGCATATCTCTAACATCTTTGATACGAAAAGGAGCCAAGCTCTATGGCCTGACTCCTCCAAATGCAATTGAATATTATTTAGGCTGTGGAGCCTCTACAGGACAAACATTTGCACAAGAACCGCAATCTATGCAAGCATCCTCATCAATTATGTATTTGCCGTCGCCCTCAGATATGCAACTTACAGGGCACTCCGGTTCACACGCACCACAACTGATGCATTCATCACTAATAATATATGCCATGTCGTACACCTCCCGATAAATAAAATTATGTATACATTGTACAAAATTATCCTATACTATTAATTCCCCGATGTCAACAATTATGACAGGTAATTTATTGCGTATTTTTAGTCTTCCAGAACCTTTAACTCTTCCAACACTTTATCTTCCAGATCGACTTTCTTTTCTGCATCTTTAACAACACGGATATCATTAACAGAGTATTCCGCTATATCGGTACTTTGATCAAGATCAAGCTTAACTTTTACCTTTCCCTTCAATAAACTAACCTGCACAATGGTTCCCTGCCCGTTTGGCGTCTGAACAATAGCATCAATCTTAGGAGTCTTTTTAAGCAGGTATTCATAAGTATCCTGTTCGTATTTTAAACAGCACATCAGCCTTCCGCACGTGCCGGATATCTTGGTTGGGTTCAAAGACAAAGATTGTTCTTTTGCCATTTTAATTGAAACAGGATGGAATTCGGACAAATGGGTACTGCAGCACAATGATCTGCCGCAAGCACCAATTGCGCCTATCATCTTTGCCTCGTCCCTAACACCTATCTGGCGAAGTTCTATTCTGGTACGAAATACGGAAGCCAAATCCTTTACCAGTTCTCTAAAGTCAACGCGACCATCGGCAGTAAAATAAAAAAGCACTTTATTATTATCAAAGGTATATTCTACATCTATGAGCTTCATATCAAGTTCATGCTTCTTAATCTTTTCAAGGCATATACCAAAGGCTTCGACTTCTTTTTTCTTATTTTCTTCAACCTGCTTTAAATCTTCTTCATCGGCCTTTCTGATGACATTTTTTAAAGGTGCAACTACTTCCTCATCGACAACTTCATGATTAGCCACAACCACTGAGCCGCATTCAACCCCTCTGGCTGTCTCAACAATGACCATATCACCTTTCTTAAGTTCCAAATCACAAGGATCAAAATAATATATTTTACCTGCGGTTCTAAAACGAACTCCCACAACTTTTAGCATTTTTAGTATCATTCCTTTCTCCGGAATTATAACATTATATATAAACTATATTTCCAGTGTTAACATATCAACAGCAAGCTGATAGTTCATATTACGCTTCATATTGCTCCGCACCTTCTCTATCATCGAAATTTTATCGGTGATATCAACGGTACTATGCTTGTTTGCGTACTTTAATATATTATCCTTTTTGTCTGCATTAATCAACCCATCCTCCAAAGAACAACTTAGTAAAAGTGTATCACGATATATCGATTCTAATATATCAATACAGGTATAAAAAGCGTTCTTATTCTTGGAAAGGTATTGATTAAAGTCAAGCTTAGAACTGGTATCTTCATTGAATACAAAGTTGAGCGTCTTTTCCCTGTTCTCCTCAAAATTTTTATCTGCCAAAAGTTGTATCGCTTTACCGGGGATACCCCTGCTTAGATAAAGAAGATGCTCTTTACCATCGAAATTAATACCTTTTTTCTGTAAAAGCAGCTTCATCTCATTGATGGAACATGGCTTTAAATTAATGCGTACAATTCTGGATCTTATAGTTAATAGAAGAGCTTCATACTTATCTGTGGTAAGAATTATAGTTGCATAAGCCGGGGGCTCCTCCAATGTTTTTAAAAGGCAGTTCTGAGCCTGATTTGTCATTTTGTCTGCATCTTCTATAATATATACCTTACGCCCCTGAAGCGGTCGAACACTAATATCCTCTATAAGCTCTCTGATTTGTTTAATAACTATATTACGGGTTTCGCTGCGTATAAGAAAAAAATTTGGGTTTATCATTTCATCAAAACTTTTGCATGCTCTGCAGTGCCCGCATGGAGGCTGAGCAATACCTTTTTCTGTACAAAGTAAAGCCTTTGCGATGAAATGGGCAAGAGTTTTTTTGCCTATACCTGTTTCTCCCGTCAATACAAAAGCATGACTTAAGTTGTCATGCTTGATTCCGTTTCTGAATCCATCAACAATATCAGTCTGACCTATATAATCCATCTATTGCCTCCTATGTAGTGTTAAAGCACAAGATCCAGTATTAACCCTCTTATATCTTCAATACGTCCCAATATGGCGAGGTTGTCCCGTTCAGAACTCAAAACATCTCTGGTAAGCTGCTCTAGTTTTTCATTGATTATTTTAATGCTTGAAAACACTCTATGTCTTCCCCTTCTGTCTAAAAAACTATCCTTCGTAAAACGTGATGAGCTTCTTACCGCCTCATCCAGAAACTCCATTACCAGCCTCTTATAAGCTTTTAATTCAGATACGTCAATATGCGATGACAAGTGTTTTCCTTGCTTTTCGATTTCTAGGGCTTTCTTTTTAAGCTCCTCATCCTGGTTTTCCGAAAACTGACGATCCATATGAGAACTAAACTGGGTTCCGTTCATATCGTTGACTTTTTTAAAATCTCTGCCTTTTCGTTCGGGTATATTCTGCGGCTTTCTTCCCGAACTTCCATCAATTTTCAAGGCCATAAGCTTATACCTCCGTTCTATTTTATTGCTTGCATGACAATAGAATAGATGTCCTTATGGATGTCGGCTATGTTCCTAATCTTTTCGTCCTTAACACAGTAAACGTGATTCCAGTTATATACTTTTGCGATACCGCATGCGTTTTCATAAGATTCAAGTAAATATTCAAAATCGTTTTCATGAATATCTTTTTCATCTTGTCCCGTGATTTTATTCTTTCTGTCTTTCATAAGACTCATGGCATATTTCGGAGGCATATCCAAAAAAATAACACAATCCGGAACCGGTATTCCCAGTTTATTAAATTCTAAGTCCCACAACCACTCTAAAAATGCTTTTTTCTTCTCAGCATCTTTTTCTTTTGCTGCTTGATGTATCATATTTGACATAGTATAACGATCACTTATAACTATACCGCCGTCGTCATAAAAATCTTTCCATATGGTCTTAAATGATGCAAAGCGGTCAATAGCAAAAAACATTGATGAAGCATACGGATTAACATCCTCAGGTTTGTCGCCAAAATCTCCGTTAAGATACATCTTTACCAATGCTGATGAATCACTGCTATAATTAGGGAACTCAACTTTTTTTACTTTAATATTTTCACTGACCAAACGTTCATACAGCATTTTTGTATGTGTAGCTTTTCCGCTAGAATCAACACCTTCTATAATAATTAGCTTACCTTTCAAAGTATCTCCCCCAAAATAAATTCAATGTGCATTTAAAACTCTTATCTTTCGGTTATTGATTCCATGTACCTGGCAGTTCTTACTTAATAGAATATTTATGAAGTTTACAATTTCCCCTGTTATTATCTCCCCGGGGATAACCAATGGTATTCCCGGCGGATATGGTGTAATATATACTCCGCTTACTTTTCCAATGGCTTTATCAATTGATATTTCTTCACCTTTATTTAACAAAGCCTGCCTTAGAGGTAGAATACGATCGGGTACATTGCATGGCCAAAGTGGTAATTCTAGTTCTGTTTTACCGCCACAAAATTCTTCTGAAATCAATTTTAGTGCCTCTAATAGTTTATCAAAATTATCAGGGATATGAAAGGGGGTGGCAATTAATACGATATTATTAAAATCAGCCATTTCGGCTACAATATTAAATCGGGTCCTTAATATTCTTTCTGCCTCAAACCCGCTTAATTTGGTAGATTCAAAACTCAAAACAATACGGGAAAAATCTGTCTCAAAGTTGCTGTAATCACAAGCAATTCTCTTAATACAAGTATATTTATTAAGCATTATATTAAAATTAGTAATATTAAGCTTTAACTTTTCGTAAATCTCTTTACCCTTATTCTCCATTATATTGCGGGCTATGTCAATGGATGACATTAAAAGATACGAAGGACTTGTGGTTTGAACCATAGATACTGTTTTCTCAACAATGTTTCTGTCTACCATGCTATTGTCACAACCGTGAAGGATAGCAGTTTGTGTTAAAGCGGGCAGGGTCTTATGCAGGCTTTGAACACAAAGGTCGGCACCCAGAGTTATTGCCGGTTCTGGGAAATCATCGTGAAAACGAAAATGAGCACCGTGGGCTTCATCTATCAAAAGGGGTATTTTATATAACTTTGATAGATTTGCTATGTCCTTTAATTGCGTGGCAGTTCCATAATATCCGGGTCTGGTTATTAAAATGGCTTGTGCATCAGGATTGGCTTTTAAAGCTCTTTCCAAACCTTCTGCTGTCACTCCGAGCGGTATTCCGGCTTTTTCATCAGTTTCGGGAAATGCAAAAACAGGCTCACCATCAATTTGAGCTAATGCATTTAAAGCAGAAACGTGGCAATCCCGACCAAGAATAAGCTTCCCTCCAGGTTTGACAGTTGCCTGAATCATAGCATGAATGCCTGAAGTAGAACCGTTTACCAAAAATAACGAATAGTCGGCTCCAAAACATGAAGCTGCCAAATCCTGCGCTTTCTTAATAACTCCGTGAGGTTCATGCAGACAGTCCGAACCCGGAATTTCGGTAATATCGAAACCGCCTGCAATTTTCATTTCCTCTATAAGGCCGCTTCCCAAAATATGCCCCGGCATATGGAAAGGCAAAGGCTTCTTATCACGATATGCTTTTAGCATTTCATAAATTGGAATACTATTTTCAGGTTTCATTTTAATCCACAAGAATCTGGGTTAAAATGTCGTTATATTTAGCCTTGTATTCACCCAAATCAACATATACATCGCTCTTCTCGATTATTTCTTCATCCGGCCAGTAGGCGGGCAGCTCAAATACCTCGGGGTATTCCTCACGCATTCTTTTTATAGCTTCTGTATTTGGGGAAGTGTAACCCATTGCCTCAGAATTTCTGAAAGCCACATCCGGGTCAAGCATGAAGTTTATAAACATCTCTGCTTCTTTTTTATACTTGCTGCTTGCAGGGATAACCATAGAATCATACCAGACATTTGTTCCTTCCTTGGGAACACCATAGGAAATATTTTCAAACCCTTCCCAATAAAGATCCATAGCGTCTCCTGAATAGGTTAACGCCATAGCGGCATCTCCATTAGCAATAAAATCTCTAATTTCATCGCCATAGTATCCATTTACAAGAGGCAATTGCTCCAGAAGAAGGGCTTTAGCCTCTGCAAGCTCATTATCGTTTGTACTGTTCATTGAGTAGCCTAACTTTTTAAGAGCTGCACCCAAACTATCACGAACATCTTTTTTCATAAGTATTTGCCCTTTATACTTAGGGTTCCAAAGAATATCCCAACTGTCTACAGGGTCGTCTACCATATCAGTGTTATACAATATTCCAATAGTTCCCCAGAAATAAGGAACAGAAAACTTATTCTCAGGATCATACTCGGGGTTTTTTAGTTTCTCATCAATATATTTAAAATTCGGTATATTGCTAAAATCTATTTCCAAAAGCATATCTCTCTTTATCATTTCAGAAATAGCATAATCAGATGGAAACACCACATCAAAGCTACTTCCGCCAGCTTCCATTTTAGCAAGAAGTTCTTCATTAGTAGCATAGGTTTTATAATTAACTTTAATTCCGGTTTGTTTCTCAAACTCATCAATTAATGACTCGTCCATATATTCGCCCCAATTAAAGACATTAATTACAACACCTGAACCGCATCCAGCAAGAGGTACAACTGCGGTAAGAATCAAAGTCAAAACCAGAAATAAAAGTACATGCTTTTTCATATTATTATATCTTCTCCTTTATCATTCTTCTTGTTTATTATTAGCATCAGAATAAGAACAGTTAAAAACATTAATGTACTCAATGCATTAATCGTAGGCTTAACACCTCTTTTAGCCATAGAGTAAATAAGAATGGATAAATTTGTTGCTGATGTACCGGCGGTGAAAAAGCTTATGACAAAATCGTCTATTGATAGTGTAAAAGCTATTAAAGCGCCGCTTACAATACCCGGCATTATTTCGGGAATAATAACCTTTCTCATAGCATATGCAGGGGTTGCACCTAAGTCCAGTGCTGCTTCTGCGGTATGCTTGTTAAGCTGCCGTAGTTTCGGCAACACCGCCAAAATTACATAGGGTATGCTAAACACTATATGGGCTATAAGCATTGTAAGAAAGCCAAGTTCCATACGTATAGAGATAAATAGCGTCATGAGCGCAACGCCCGTTACAATATCCGGGTTTAAAACAGGAAGATTGTTCATATTTAGCACAACTGTACGCCCTATTTTAGTCATATTATTAATACCCAAAGCAGCGATAGTTCCCACAATAGTAGAAATCAAAGTGGAGAGCACAGCTATAAGTATTGTAAAGTATAGAGCTTCACGGATTTGTCTGTCTCTGAAAAGATCAATATACCAGTCCAAGGTAAAGCCGCCCCATTGACCCCGGGATTTTGATTTGTTAAAGGAGAAAACAATCAATACTATTATAGGCGCATAGAGAAAAAGGAAAATTATACTCATGTATACTCTTTTAATGGCCTTTTGCATTAGATTTTCCTCCTTTCTTCCTCGGGGCTGCTGTCAATACGCGACATTACAGCCATCGATATTAAAATCATAATCATCAATATTATAGACAGGGATGATCCAAAATGCCAATTACGAGAAGACAGGAATTGCTGCTCTATTAAGTCTCCTATAAGCGGAGTTTTCCCGCCTCCTAATAGCCCCGATATTACAAAGGTGCTCACTGCAGGCAAAAAAACCATAGTAATTCCCGATACGATTCCCGGTATGCTCAATGGCAGAATGACTCTCATAAAGGTTGTAACACTGTTACCCCCAAGATCATTAGAAGCTTCTATAACATGTTTATCAATCTTGCTTAGCACTGTATAAATAGGTAAAACCATAAAGGGCAGAAAATTATATACCATGCCAAGTAGAACAGCACCCTTACCCGGCATTATTTCAAGTTTAGGTAAGCCTATCCACAATAAGAATCTATTAACTAATCCATTGGGTGATAGAAGAGACATCCAGGCATATGTCCTAAGTAAAAAATTCATCCAGATTGGAACCAAAAAAAACATTAATAATAGGTTTCTATACTTAATATCAGTATTGGCAATAATCATAGCCACCGGATAACCTATAATAAGACATATGAGGGTTGAGATTCCAGCCAGCAAAAAAGAATTGCCTATTACTTTTAGGTAAATGGGCTCAAGCACCCTATTATAGCTGTTTAGAGAGAACTTTAAATCTTTTATGTTATGAATATCGCCCTCTGTTAAGCTGTAAAAAAGAATCAAAAACAAAGGTACAACGATGAAGATAGCCATCCATACAACGTAGGGATATGCTATTCTTCCTCTTCCTCTTCGCTGCATAGCACGTCCCCCCTTTTCATTACTTGTATATCAGCCGGTTGTACATTCATACCTACAACGCTTCCTTCAGGGAACATCATAGTACGTTGAACCAGATATTCTCTTGTGTCAGATTCAATTATCATTTCGTAGTGAACGCCTTTAAACACAACCGATGTAACAGTTCCTTTAATCATTCCTTCATCGGGATTGACTACTATACGGATATCCTCGGGCCTAATAACTATATCCACAGGTTCGTTTGGTGCAAAGCCCTTATCAACACAATCCAGAAGAAGACCGTCAAATGCAACCTTAAAATCCTCAAGCATTGTTCCTTCTATAATATTGCTCTCGCCGATGAAATCAGCAACAAATCTATTTGTAGGCTCGTTATATATATCTTGTGGAGTTCCTATCTGTTGTATAACTCCTTTATTCATTACAACAATAGTATCCGACATGGTAAGGGCTTCTTCCTGGTCATGGGTTACATATATAAAAGTAATCCCTACGCTTCTTTGCATATCTAATAGCTCTATCTGCATCTCTTTTCTAAGCTTTAGGTCAAGTGCCCCCAGAGGCTCATCTAAAAGGAGAACCTTGGGTTCATTAACTAATGCTCTAGCTATTGCAACACGCTGTTGCTGGCCACCACTTAAAGAATCCACATAACGCTTATCAAAGCCCTCTAAGTCGACCATCTTAAGCATTCTTTTTACCCTTCTATCAATTTCACTTTTCGAGACTTTCTTTATACGTAGACCGAAAGCCACGTTTTCGTAAACATTCATATGAGTAAATAGCGCATAGCGCTGAAAAACCGTATTTACATTTCTTTTATAGGCCGGAACATTATTTAATAGTTTTCCCTCGAAAAGAATTTCTCCATCATCAGGGTCCTCAAACCCGCCTATCATTCGAAGGGTTGTTGTTTTGCCACATCCGCTGGGACCCAGCAGAGTAACAAATTCGTTCTCTTTAATTGTCAGATTGATGCTGTCGACAGCAGTCATTCCATTATAGCGTTTTGTAAGATTTTTAAGCTCAATTAAATTTTTGTTCATTTCTTTCTTCCCCTAATATTTAAAAGCTTGGTGGTGTAGATATCCATAATATCTTTGCAAGTGTTTTTCCTGTATTTCTCATTACATGGGGCTTATTGGGTTTAAACATAAAGCAATCGCCTTTTTTCAGCCTGAAACGTTCTTTTCCTAAATATAGGTACAAACTACCGCTAAGAACCATACCAAATTCCTCTCCTTGATGGGGTTGATCTTCCTCAAAGGAACAGTTTGGGCTAATCTCAACAATAATAGGCTCCATCAGACGTTTTTTTGCGTTAGGTACTATCCAATTTATTGCATAACTATGATCGGCTGCTTCTTTCACAAAATAGTTCGAATCTGTGAAGACAACCTGCTCATCAATAGCCTCTTCACCAAAGAATTTTTGAAGGCTTGAACCAAGGCATTCTAGAATATCCTCTAAAGTTGAAATTGAAGGTGATGTAAGATCTCTTTCAAGCTGTGAAATGTAGCCTTTGGTGAGCTCACAACGGTCGGCAATTTCTTCTTGCGTCATACCGCTTTCCAATCTGAGTCTCTTAATTTTATTACCTATCTGCATGCAATCCCCCTTCAAACAATAAAAATACTTCACTGTAAGAACATGGTATCTTCTCTCTTAAAACAAAAAAGTTTAATAGAATTAAACAAATAGATAGCCTTACATTACAAAAAGTTTAATTTTACTAAACAACATTAGATATTATTGCACTATTTATTTTAAATGTCAATTATAAAATTATACTTTTTATTGTCATCTTTCTATGCTCTTTTGTTGCATAGAACCAACCTAAAGTAAAAAAAAATCAGCCATACAGCTGATTTTAATATACACATTTATGCTATTTTTCATCAATGGGGCCGAATTTCTTGAAAGGCAATACTCTGAATATCGCTTTACCTTCTACCCACGAACGATCTATAACTCCAAATGCCCTACTGTCCAAACTATGCCCCCTGTTGTCTCCCAGAACAAAAAGTTGATTAGGTTGCACCACTATCTTCTCCATTGTTCCGTTTAGAACAGTATCGGTAAAAGAATCGATTCTAGCATATTTTTCATCTTGGGCTATCCCGTTAACATATAAAACATTATCAACTATCTCTACTGTATCGCCCGGAATTCCTACAACCCTCTTAATAAGCCTATTTCTTCTAAATTCCTTATTAATCTTCTTGGTTATATCACTCAAATAGATAGAAGCCCTGCCAATAATACCATTGATGGGTTCATCTCTTAAGAAAATGATGATATCGCCCCTTTTAGGCTCATCAAAACTATAAGAAAGTTTGCTCATAATCAGTTTATCACCGGGCTCCAGAGTTTCCATCATAGACTCCATATTAACTTCTGTGAGTGCAAACAGCTCACTTTGTATTATTGAAGCTATTAAAAAAGCTACGATAATCAGCAATACCCACTCAGATGCTTCTCTTAAAATACTTTTATTTCCCTTTGTCAAATGTTTAGACATCTCCTTTTTTATAAGGATACTTTCAGTACCCCTTCTATCTCGTTTATTTTAGCTGATATTTTAGCTAAATCCAAGTCTTTATTTTCAGTTTCCAATTGAAATACTATTTTTTGCCTGGTGGACTTAGGAATATCATACGTATCCAGGCTCCTAACAACAAAGTTTAATTCTTTTAATAAATTGCTCAGAGGGATCATAACCTGTTTGTCTATTTCCCCTTCAACTTCAAGCACCTTCGCTTTAACCCTATTAGCAATCTTGTTTTCAAGGCTTTTAAGATACATAAGTATTGTCCATATTAGTAAAGTAACCAGAATGGCTCCAGTGTAAAATCCGATTCCACATGCCAAACCTACACATGCAACCACCCAAATACTTGCTGCTGTAGTAATTCCTTTAACAGAAACACCATGCCGTATTATAGCACCGGCTCCCAAAAAGCCTATGCCGCTTACAACTTGGCCGCCAATACGTGTTGGATCAATATTTACCTGATTTGAATAAGCAATAATTGAAAAATCCGCTATAAGCATAACCAGACACGAACCTAGGCAAACAAGAATATGGGTTCTAAAACCTGCCGGCTTATTTCGCGATTGTTCACGCTCAATACCAATAATTCCGCCTAATACGCATGATAAAAGAATGCGTACTAAAATAGTAAACAAAAATTCTGAACTAAATTGAAAACTATTCCAATCCATAAAGGCACCCCCTTACTTCATAAATATTTTGTTTTTCTGTACTTTATGAGCATTAAACTGTAATTGCGAGTTTCAACTGTGTTTTGATGTAATAGGACACCTTTCTTTAATATAAAGTCTATTGTGCTTTCCGAGCAATAGACTATACATTTGTCTAAATCCTCAAAAGCTACCTTTCTCATGTTTTCGATGCCCTCAAATGATCTTAACGGTTCTATGTAATCAGCAATATAAATGATTTTTTCCAAAAGATTCATGCCTGCTTTGCCTGTTGTATGCCATCTTATTGCTCCCAGGATTTCCTCATCGGTAACCCCATATATCTCCTTAGCCAGATTCTCACCTATTATACCATGCAGCAACTTTGGTTGAAGCATTTCAATCTCATCAGGCTCATAACCCATATTTTTAACATAGTCTCTTGCATCATCACCCTTATAATTTTTACCGCAATCATGAAGTATTCCGGCAAGTCGTGCTTTATTAATATCTGCTCCGTAATATTTTGCAAGAGATTCAGCCATTTCCATAACATTTACTGAGTGGTTAAATCTGTTTGGGTCCAGTACATTCTTTAGTTTTTTAAGAATAGTTTCAAATTCCATTCTATCCCCCGGTATTAATCACTGACATAGAGTCTGTTCTTAAATATATAGTTCTCCACCTCGGGAGGTACCTGATATTTAATAGATAAACCCTTCTTAACCCTTCTTCTTATTTCAGTAGAAGAATAGTCCATTGCTTTGCCCGAGAATTTTAAAATATTTGCATCAAATTTCTCTTTAAATCTATTTATAAAGTTATCCAAAATATCTTCCTTAGTATCAGGTCTTGAGGCTACAATAATTTTGGCTAGTTTAAAGATTTCACCATAATCTCGCCATGTTTCAAATTGTATCAATGAATCCGCGCCCACTATCAAAGCCAGGCTATCTTCATTCTTTAAATGCTCTTGGTAGGCTTTAAGTGTATCAACGGTATAAGATGAACCTTCCCGCTTCATTTCTATATCGCTGGATACAAAAAAAGGGTTATCTGCAATAGCAAGATCTACCATACAAAGCCTGTCGTGTGCCTCAATTATTTTGGTATTATCCTTATGAGGCGGAATTTTTGCCGGAATAAATATGATTTTTTTTAGATTAAATTCTTCCCGTATACCTTCACACATAAGAAGGTGACCATAATGTATAGGATTAAAGGTTCCTCCCATTATACCCAGCACAATAACACCTCATTATTAAAACCTGCATATCAAAACAGTTTTGCACAGTCTGCCTAAGAGGTAGAGGAAATCTTGATTTTCTCTACAACCAACTCTTAGTATATATTCTTGATCCGAAGGGAACCAATGATAGTTTAGCAAGCTTAAAATGCTGTTTCCCGAAAGGAATTCCAATTATAGTAATACATAATAAAAGCCCAACCACTAAATGATATACGCAAAGTTCCCAACCAAGAATAATTATCCATATTACATTTCCAATCAAGCTACCAATGCCAAAGCCTTTAATTTCAACGTCACGTCCAAAGGGATATAGCACAAAGGCCGCAATTTTAAAGCATTGAATGCCAAAGGGTATTCCGATAAAAGTAATACAGCAAATTAGCCCGGCAATAAACCAAAGAATCGCAGCTATGAATCCGCCAAATAGCATCCAAATTATGTTACCTAACAAATGCACTATATCGCCTCCCCAAAACAAAACAATAAATTATAAGGTTAATTCTGTTGGAACGAATAAATGCCTATCCATGTCAATACAGGACAGGCATCTAAAACCGAAACAGAATAGGCTTATTTCACCTCAAAGCCTGCATCTTCAATCGTTCCTTTTATTATATCAGCACTGAGTCTTTCTTCATCATACTCAACTACAACGCGCTTTGCATTAATGTCGATAATAACTGCAACAACTCCATTAAGCATAGTTATTGAATTCTTTATCAATTCAGCGGAATTATCGTTATCTATTCCTTCAACACTAAATGCAACATTCTGCTCAGCCATTCAATCACCTCACAAAGTAGCCATAAAAATTATATAATATCATCCGGATTATGTCCAATATTTAATTTTGAAACTTTCAGTCCGATATTTATGTGCATAAGAAATGTTAATAGTAGAGTTATAGCTCCCTTAAGCGCAAAAGAAGACCCGAAAAATAATCCGGAAGGGGTGCTTCAAAAATCATCTCCCTCTCGCTCACAGGGTGTGTCAATTTCAAAAATCGGGCATGTAAGGCCTGGCCTTCCGTATCCATTAATTTGCAGGCTTTTCCATAAACAAGATCACCTGTAACCGGATGACCGATTGAAGCCATATGAACACGTATCTGATGGGTTCTTCCGGTTTCTAATTCAAGCTGAATATGAGTATATCCTTTGTAATATTCGATAACTTTGTAGTGTGTAACAGCAGGCCTGCCGTTTTTAATATTTACAGCCATTTTCTTTCTGTTAGTGGGATGTCTTCCAATTGGCGCTGAGATTCTCCCTGAATCATCTTTTACTTTTCCGTCTACAATGGCTTCATATATCCGTTGAATTTGGTGTTGTTTCAACTGTGTTGATAATTTTAAATGGGCAATATTGTTCTTTGCTACCACAAGAAGACCTGTGGTGTCCTTATCTATTCGATGAACAATTCCCGGTCTAATTACTCCGTTTATATCGGATAATGAATCTTTGCAATGGTACAGAAGAGCATTAACCAAAGTGCCTTCCCAGTTTCCGGCGGCGGGATGTACTACTAAATCCTTTGGTTTATTAATTACTATTATGTCATCGTCTTCAAAAACAATATCTAAAGGAATATCCTGGGACTCGATTTTAGGGGTATACGGTTCGGGTATATTAACTTCAATACTCATACCACTCTTTAGCTTGAAACCACTTTTTACTTCTGCCCCGTCTACCTTCACCAGACCTTGACCAATTAACTTTTGAATATAGCTCCTCGTAATCGATTCAGATTCAAATTGAGATACCAAAAAGGCATCAAGTCTTTTTCCTTCATCTGACTCATTTACAGTGATTGTTTTAGTCTTGCTGCTCATTAGTCACCTCAGCAAAATCAGAGCTCTTTTTATCGTTGACAGGTTCCTTGTAAATAAAAAGAACGTAAAAAGCTAGAACAAAAACTCCTATATTAACACAGATATCAGCAAAATTAAAAATGGGAAAATCGTAGCCGAAGGGGAAAAAGTCTAGAAAATCGATTACAAAGCCTCTTAATAGCCTATCAATAAAATTTCCCATTGCCCCTGATATCAAAAATGTTAGCGCAATACGCAATATAGTATTATTATTTTTGATAAAGTACCAAACCATTATGCCAACGGCCACAATTGTTAATAAGATAAATGCCCATCTAAAATTTTGTAGTATCCCGAAGGCCGCCCCCCGGTTCTCCAAATAAGTTAGATGGAAAAAATCCTTAATGATCACATATCCATTGTATTGTAATTTGTTTGTATAAAAATACCATTTAGATAATTGATCAAATCCTGTCAGAATAATAATTAATGCAATCCAAAGCATTTTTTTGCTCCCATTCAAATTTATTTACTCAACAGTTACACCCGTAAAATAATGCTTCAATATCTGATCATAAGTATAACCATTTCTGGCAAATCCTTTTGCACCTTCTTGGCTCATTCCTATAGCATGGCCCCAGCCTTTCCCTGTTAAAACAAAGGTATCCGCTGAAACTTCTCCGCTTATTATCGCTGAATTATCCGCACCTACAACTTTAACCGGACCTGCCGTGGATAAAATATCATATATTCCCGAAGAAGTCACTGCTTTATTTCCGTATATATTTAAAGTCGACGTTCCATCTGCAGAAATAACAGATGCCATACTTGACCCGGTACCTGAGCCTGGAGAACTAATTGTAAACATGCGGCTTGGAAGATATCCTCCGTTCTCGCCCAAGATAATACGTATATCTTCATTGCTATATGTTATTGAGCCGTTTGTTCCCACTATTCTGAGTTTATTAACTCTTCCTGCTGGGGTATATTCATCAGCCACCATTGCTACTATGTCACCGATTTCCACACCACTGATAAAAAGCTTCATTTTAATGTCCGCAGCAGAAAATGTTCGGGACCAGTTATAATTATAAGAATTTTCAGCTTCATAAGGGTCAACAACACTCTTTAGATATGGAATGTCCGATCCCCATACATAAATATTGTCTTCTGTCATTCCGCCACTTGAGCTAAAATAGTGCATGGATATAAGGTTTCCTTTGTACAGAACTTTTTTTCCCTTAGTTTCATCAACAGCTTGGTTGGTAGTTGGTTTTTCGTCGTTATATCCTCCGTATACCTGAGAGGAAACAGTGTTAACAACGTCAAAATCCCATTTTTTATAGCTTCCCATTGACCTGTAAGCAAAGGTTCTTGCTGCAACTGCCTGGGCTTTTAATGCCTCCATAGGTGCATATGATTCTATCTCTCTTGGAACAACCCCATATAAATATTGTTCTAAATCTACAATATTTATTACCGTCATATCGCTACCCGAAAAACGCCTAAGTTCAATTTCGCCTCGATATGGTTTACTGTTTACTGAAATAAGTTTGGGATTGTTAGAGCTGTTTGGTCGAATAGTCAGTTTCGCAGTGGTATCACCGAAAATGATCAACGGTTCAAAGCTGCTATTATATAAAATTATTCGTGAAGCAGACTGATCAACTACCTTTAGTTCGACTTCTCCCAGCTTAGCGGCCAAGTTTGGCATATCTTTATTTGCTTTGTCGGAATCCGAATAAAAGCCTGTCCAAACTGACCAACCATCTTCAAAAACAGGATATGCTATAACCCCGTTAGTTTTGTAATCTTTACACAAATCTTGGGCAGAAGCTAAATCAGCTACCTTATTTCCTATCTGTACATGATATGGGCCATAGGTTTCACCTTCAAACGGAATGCCCTCATTTGGGTTATACTCAGAAACTACGCCCGAGGCAGATTTTATAAAATGTGCGTCTTTCCTGAATATTGACTGAGCACCGCCTTTTTCGGTTAATAGAACAACAAAATTATTATCCTTGTAATAACCTATTTCAAGGCCGGATTTTGCTTCTAATGCAACACTGGAGGCTGGTGCACTTCCAAAATAAAGTCCTACTCTAATTGTCTCCGGATAAGTCCGTGCCATAACTCCATTATTAGAAGAAAACAGGAAAACAAAACACAGAACAACCATTACGGCAACATAACGCCATGATCTCTTCGGCATACGCATACCTCGCTATATTTTTCTTTAGTAGCCCTGCATTTGCAGGGAAAAATTATACCTCTTTTTATTATACATATTTAGACAACATATGTACACAAAACTAAAAGAAACATTACAAATAAGAAATATTATTGCAACAATATGACTTTTTATAGGATGCCACACAGGTATTAATCTTGCACCGGAGCGGCGTTAAAATAGCGTAAGCGTAGCATGGATTGCGTAGCTACGCGACTAAAATCCTAGATGGATTTTCGGAGCGGCGCACTTTAACCCGCTCTACAGGCGCAACACTACTTTATTAATAATTGGTGCTCCTGCTTTTTTTTGCAGTTTTTCTGTGTTATTATTGATGGTGCTAATTACACTTAATTTGGGGGCTATTTATGAAAGTAACCGCTGTTAAAACAAAGCTGATAGAAGCTAATAAATACACATTAACAAAAGTTTTGTCTGAATCTATAGATAATCTTGAGGAAAACAGTATTGTAGCAATAAGTTCCAAGATAGTTTCATTATGCGAAGGAAATGTTTTGCCTTTAACAGATTTGTCGAAGGATCAACTGATAGAAAATGAGGCCGATCAATTTATCCCCAAAGAATATAGCAAATACGGTGTTTATTTGACAATTAAGAATGGTTTATTGGTGCCTTCAGCAGGTATTGACGAATCAAATACAAATGGTTACTTTGTAATGTGGCCAAAAGATCCGCAAAAAACAGCTAATAATTGTTGGGAATTTTTAAAGGAAAAATTCGGGCTAAACAATCTTGGAGTAATAATTACCGACAGCACTACCTCTCCTCTTAAATGGGGTGTTACCGGAAAAACCATATCTCATTGCGGCTTTATGAGCATTAATTCAAATATAGGCGACAAAGATCTTTTTAATAAAACTCTCAGGCAAACCAGAATCAATGTAGCAGATGGGTTAGCTGCCTCAGCAGTTTTATGCATGGGAGAATCGGTAGAGCAAACTCCCATAGCAATAATTGAGGACGTGCCATTTGTCGTATTCCAGAATCATGTTCCAAGCATAGATGAGCTTAAATCACTGAGAATCGAGATTAAGGATGACCTTTATGCGCCATTGTTAGAACGAGCACCTTGGACAGATTAAAAAATCACTGCCTCGCCCCGTTTTTCGCCAGCAGATCTGCCCTATCATTAAGTTCAATCCCTGTATGGCTTTCTACTTTATACCATGTTATAGCAATCCCGCAGCTATCTATATATTCCTTATATGCTTGTGTCATTGGGGTATTTGTTCGGAATTTGCCTGTTGCCCACTTTTCGATATTCTGAAAATCATAAAAAATAGAAATTTCTTTAACATTCTCTTTTTTACACCATTCCAGAACCTCTATTACAGCCTGTATTTCTCCTCCCACCTGCCTTGCATTAAAGGCTTCAGGAGTATCCAGCTTTCCAGACAACTCAGCTACAATACTGCCCTCTTTTAGAATTACAGCACCATAACCGGTATTCCCTTCAATAAAAGAGCCGTCTACATAAGCATAGTAAGAAGTAGATACTTCTATTTTCTGCAAATCGGTTTTTTGCTTTTTCTGATTTTTATTTTCTGAGCTAGTTTTTGCTTTTAGCCTATCTGTTTCACCAAGTAAAGCAATAATTCGGACAAACTGATCTTCCGGCAAATCCGAGTCTCTCCTATAATTATAGGATTGCTTTTTAGGACTATAATCTATTATAAGTTTTCCAAGAACTTTATCATTCTCACTTATTTTTATTTTCAAAAGATAATCTCTGATTAGAGCTATTTCAGGTTCTAATCCCGATACTAAAAAACTTGGTTCCAAAGAATTGTATATAGAAATCAGTTCTTTTTCACAAATATAAGCCATACCTTGCTTTTCTCTCCTAACTTCCGAGTTCTTTAAAGATATTTTAACAGAACATCTGGATTCAGGCTATACAGCAGTGCATCTTCCCGGGTAATATAACCTTCTTTATACAGTTCACTGATATCATTATCCATACTCTTCATACCATAGTTTTTACCGCTGTGTATTACAGAGTCAATCTGATATGTTTTGTTTTCCCTGATGAGATTTTGAATAGCATTATTTGAGCACATAACCTCGAAAGCAGCCACTCTTCCCCTTTTTTCCGATGGAATTAGCTGTTGGGAAATAACAGCCTTCAGTACCGTTGAAAGTTGCATGCGTATCTGATGTTGCTGATTAGGGGGAAATACATCAATTATCCTGTCTATTGATTTTGATGCTCCCAAGGTATGAAGGGTAGACAGAACCAAATGCCCGGTTTCAGCAGCAGTCATTGCAATGGAAATCGTTTCGAGATCTCTCATTTCTCCTACTAAAATTACATCAGGTGATTCTCTTAAAGCCGCCTTTAATGCACGCGCATAGCTTTGGGTATCCTGCCCTATCTCCCTTTGGTTAACAACACTTAATTTATGTTCATGGAGATATTCAATAGGCTCTTCAAGGGTTAGAATATGGCATTTTCTCGTACTGTTAATTAAATCTATTATACATGAGAGGGTTGTGGATTTACCGCTCCCGGTAGGCCCTGTCACCAACACAAGCCCTTTATTCAGTTTGTGTAACTGTAGAACAGAATCAGGAATTAATAAATCCTTCGGATTTGGCAGTTCCGTAAACACAAGACGAATCGCCGCTGCTAACGATCCTCTTTGAATAAATGTGTTCACGCGAAATCTTCCCATTTTACTTATTGATAGAGAAAAATCTTTATCCCCAACTGCTAAAAAGGCATTAAAGGTTTCGTCATTAGGAAAAAGCTCACGGACAAGCCTTTTTGTATCTTCAGGTTCAAGTTCCTTTTCACCGACATACTGCCACTCCCCTCTGATTTTAAATACAGGGGGTACGCCCACAGTAACCTGCAGGTCTGATGCACCGTTCTTTATTGCATTTATAAGTAGTTCTTTCATGCTATATGTATTTTTCTCCATTATGGTATTCCTTCCCATAAATCTATTGTATTATTTAATTCAAAGGGCTCTTGCCACATTTTCCACTCCTCGACGGAGCAAATATCATTTACACTACTTTCTGTATCGGGTTGATTAATTGTCAGAATTATATCAAGGAATCTACGCTTAGAGTTCTCTTCCAGAATAATATTACGTTCTATGGTCATCAACCTGGTATTATTATCTGAATTAATAGTACGTATAATATTATCACCTAGCAGATTATCAAAATGCTCAAAAAACGATTGGGGATCATTCCGGGAAAGTATAAGGGCTTCGTTTATCTTGCTTTTTATATCATATAAAAAACGTTTGCCTTCTGAATCAAGCATATAATAGGTCTTGTTATTTTCTGCATTTTTGCGAGACAATCTCAATTCAGATGCGGTTGAAGAAATACTTAACAACGCAAACACAACCAACGTCACCAAAAGTAGTGATATTAATAACGTAGAGCTTCCGTTTTGAGATTTAAGTTTCAATATCATTTATCTTCACCCCAGTAGGACAAATCTTCAATAATAACTGAAATCTTATAGATTTCATTCTCACCATTCTTCTCCAATATATATGGTTTTAACCTAACTACTCTTAAATCAAGATGTAGAAGCCCCGCTTTGTCATCCGACAATTTGGCTAGGTCACCATAGATTGCATATTGAATATTTGATTCTATAATATTTGTGCGTTCCCATTTATCATTATAATATATTGTAAAGCTACTGCCATTGCCGGGGGAGCCTTTAATATCCTGAAATCTTTCTATCAGAGCGTTTGTTTCCAAAACAGCGTAATCAAGGTCAACTGCCTTTTGATGACTAACCTGGGAAGTTAAAAAAAGGCGCATTATACCTACTGCCAATACTGCTAAAATTCCTATGGCAATAACCATTTCTATTAATGTAAATCCTTTTTTATTTGACTTCACAACACATCTCCCACTATTTAGCTCTTATTTTTATAACGCTGTTATATGGTTTTATGCCATTAATACCAACACTTGTAAATATCATATGATCGATAATATTATAATCAATTTGAAAACTATCAACTTTTGCAATTGTTTGACTTACATCAATTGAAGGTTCCTCATTTTTTAGAACTAATGCTTCCATGAGATATCCTGAATTATGGAAAATCCATGTTTCATATTCTTCACCGTTTATATTTTCATAGATAACCAAAGCATTATTACCGGTAATAGGGTGTGACTTAACATCGAGACTTCCTTTAATATCATTCTGGCGAATTTTATTCATCACAAAAGAGTTAGCTACCCTAAGCTCAGTATTTTTCTCCTTTGAATCATTCAGCCTTTGATATGCTCCAAAGGTAGACATAGAGAGACTAAAGCAACCCACACCAAGTAATATCAAAATAAGTAAAACCGAAAGGGTTTCAATAAATGTACGGCCATTTTCTTTTCTTAAACTAATATAAATATTATTACGAACCTCTTTCATAAACCTCCACGTATGGCATAACATTTGATGCAAATATTTCATAATAATAAAAATATTTGTCATCGTTGATAATAAGCCCATAATTCTCTTTTAAATACTCTAAATCAGGAGGATAACTCCCCTCGAGAGCGTAGCATTGTATGCATGCACGCTCAATGGCTTGTTTAATTCTATCAGGGTCAGCGTCGTTGTTGTTACCCAAGAATTTATCTACTGATATAAATGTTCCTGCAACAATAATTACAATAATGATTATGAGAAGTATATGAACCCAATTTGTGATATTTTTTTTAAGCATATTGAGCCCCCTATCCGATGGAAGACATCATGCCTATAAGCGGCAATAGAACCGAGAGAAGCACTATTCCTAATATTATTGACAGTATAGCTACTAAAGCGGGCTCAATAGTTTTGCTAAATCTTTTTAAAGAAATCTCCGCTTCTTTCCCATACACCCTCGATAGTTTTTTCATAACGCTATCAAGATTTCCGGAAAGCTCTGCCGTTCTAATCATTTTTGAAAAAAGTTCGGGGAAAATGCCGCTCTGTCTAGCAACATCAGAAAACGACTCACCCTTTGTAAGTTTTTGTGATGCTTCTTCCAGCTTCTGGGTTACATGTTTATTATTTATCAGTTCTTTAACCGCATTAAATCCATCTATTGCATTCATACCGCTTTGAGTTGTCAGGCTTAAGCCCTGCCCTATTCTGTATGCTATTATTTTACGGTACAGTGGCCCAGTTACCGGATTCTGAACCTTTAACCTATCAAAAACAAATCTGCCTTTCGGAGTTTTTATATAAAAAACAATTGCTATGATAACGGGTACAAGTATTACTACAAGCCACAAGAGACTTCTTTCTAAGGATAGGGTAAAAGAAAAAAGTATCTGTGCTTCTTTCGATATCTGCCCTCCAAGGCTTTCAACAATTTCAGCAAACATAGGTATTACTTTTAGAATCATAATGCCTATAACACCAACCATAAGCAATGCAAGAATAACTGGATATGTAATAGCATTTTTCATTTCTCTGTTCAAATCCGATTCATTTTCATAATAAACAGAGAGATTCTCCATTACAGTATCTAGCATACCTGTCATTTCACCAATCTTAATCATATTTAACATATAATCGGGGAAATTGCCTTCCGATAAAAAAGCTTGGTACATAGACATGCCGTTTAACATTTTTTCAGAAATATACTCCAGAGGCTTTTTAATTGCCGGATTATTTGTGTCCTCTGACAATATAGGTATCCCTTCTAAAGGGCTAACTCCGGATTTAAAAACCAGTGCCAATTGATGACAGAGCAATGACAGTTCCATAGCATCGAGTGTTTTTTTGTTATGTAAAGTCTTAGTTTTTTTCATAATCCCATACACTCCGTTTTTGGTGTGATATTATTAATATCTATTATACCATTTTTTGGTGACAAATAACACGTTTTATAAGCAAAAGATGATAAAGTTACCCTTTGTTATTAGTAAAAGGTAACTTTATTATCCCGCATGTATTTATATTTTTATCTCTTCAATAGCTTTTTCAGTTCCCGTACACACATCTTTAATGCATCCACCTTCCATGGGCGATCGAAGCCCGGAGGATTTCAAAAGCTCTGTAAAAGTCATTGTGCCTGCTTTCTTACTAAAGTCAAGATACTTTTCCCATGCAGCCTTATAGTCCTCGGACATTAGATTTCTAAATTGCAGGGCGCAGGTTTGTGCCAGACAATAATCAATATAGTAAAACGGGGAGCTGTAAATATGAGTTTGGGCCTGCCATCTTCCGCCTTTTCCGAAGAATGAATCATCTTCATAATCCAAATATGGCTGGTATTCATTTTCTATACGTTTCCATACTGCTTTTCGTTGGTCGGGTGTCATATAAGGATTCATATATACTTCATGCTGAAACTCATCTACTGCACAGCCATAGGGTATAAAACTAATTGCTGATGCCAGGTGCATATATTTATATTCCTCAACCTTATCACCAAAGAACATTTCCATCCATGGCATTGTAAAGAACTCCATGCTCATTGAGTGAACCTCGCAGGTTTCCATAGTAGCGGTTCTATATTCACTTACTTCTATATCCTTTGCCAAATAGCCATTAAGGGCATGACCTGCCTCATGTGTTAAAACATCAATATCACCGCTGGTTCCGTTAAAATTAGCAAAAATAAAAGGAGATTTGTAATCCGGAATATAGGTCATATATCCGCCAGAAGCCTTTCCTTTACGGCTGAGGCAATCCAACAGCTCATTATCCAACATGAAGCGGAAAAACTCACTAGTTTCTTTAGATAGCTCGTCATACATCTTTTGCCCAGCTTTGAAGATTTCTTCAGGAGTGCCTTCAGGCTTCGGGTTTCCTTCTTTAAAATATAGCTGTGAATCAATGAAAGTAAGCTTTTTAAGCCCTAACCTCTCCCTTTGTTTTTCATTGAGCTTCAACGATAACGGCACCATGTATTTCTTCACTTGTTCTCTGAACGCAGAAACCTCTTTCGGTCCGTAGCAGTTCCTTCCCATTCTTATATAACCAAGCTCTACATAATTTATAAATCCAAGTTTCTTGGCCATATTTGTGCGCACTCTTACCAATTTATCGTATATATCATCAAGCTTTTCCTTATTCTCCTCAAAAAACTCAGTCCGCTTTTGATATGCACTTTTTCGCAGCTCGCGATCCGGCGACTCCATATACAAGCGAAGTTGTGATAAATTAAGCTTTTTACCGTCTAAATCAAGTTGTGCCGAAGCAATAAGCTTTATATATTCGCTTACAAGGCGATTTTCTTCTTGTAAATCAAGTATAATTACCGGGTCAATTGCTTTTAATTCAAGTTCTGCATTCTCAAAGAGCAACTTACCAAGCTTTTGTTCCAGCTCTTTTCGATAACTTGAAGACACAAATGCCCTGTAAAACTCGGCACTCGCATTTTCAACAAGAGGGCTGTTCTCATCAAAAAAATCCTTCTCTTTATCATAAAAACTATCTTCGGTGTTCATTGTGTTCCGGATATGTGCTATGGTTCCCATTGTATTAAATTTTTCCGATAAAGCAGTAAATTCCTTATGAGCCGAAAGTTGTTCTTGATAGGTTTTTGCATTCTTTACTTTCTCTGTTATCTTATTTACTTCATTTATAAAGGCTTCAATATCAGGCCTTTTATATAACATTTCAGAAAATTTCATTAACTTTTCTCTCCTTTTTATTTATAGACTATAATATGTTCAATAATGATTTTGACCCAGCTTGCAAATACTGTTATTTCGCACTACACAATATTTCCTTTATTACTTTTATTATACTAGCACAGTGAAACCAGAATAACAATTTTAACTAAATGCCTGCTATTAATTTATAGTGTTTGTAACTATTTACTTGTTTAAGACAACACATCATTGGTAAAATTAATTTGAATAGCATTGATGGATTGTAGAGGACAACTATGAGAAATGTTGTAACAATAGGTATTGCTGGAGGTACAGGCTCTGGCAAAACCACTTTAGCTAACATAATCAAAGAATACTTTGGGAAAGATGTAGTAGCAATTTGTCAGGATTATTATTACAAATCCTTTGACAATTTACCTTTTGAGGAAAGAACAAAGATTAACTATGACCATCCTAATAGTTTTGACAATGAGTTAATGATTAGTCAGATTAACGATCTTAAAAATCACAAGACAATCAACAGACCTGTTTATTCTTTCATTGAGTTCAAGAGGTTGGCTGAGACTATAACCGAAGAACCCAAGCCTGTAATAATAGTCGAAGGAATATTATTATTTAATAACCCGGAATTAGTTAAATTAATGGATATTAAAGTATTTGTAGATACTGATTCCGATACTCGATTTGCTAGAAGGCTGACACGCGACATCCACGAACGAGGGCGAGATATAGATTCTGTAATTAACCAGTATTTCGCTACTGTTAAGCCCATGCACGAAGCTTTTGTTGAACCTAGCAAAAAGAATGCGGATATAATTGTGCCCAATGGTGGCCTGAATGAAGTTGCCAGCTCAATGATAATAGAGAAAATAAAAAGCATACTTAATGCCAGCAAGTAAGTAGTATATAGGGGCTAAATAGCTAAAAATATGATAAAACATCGTCTTGACAAAGCATTAAGTCATTTGTATAATATAAAAGTCGCTCTGACGTGTGCCAGTAGCTCAGCAGGATAGAGCAACGGACTTCTAATCCGTCGGTCGGGTGTTCGAATCATCTCTGGCACGCCAATGAAAAAGCCACTCTCACTTATTTAAGAGGGTGGCTTTGTTTATTAAAAAATCACTTAAATGTCACAAAAAATGTAGGCACTATAGCCCCCACTACTTTAGCAGGGGACAAAATAAATTATTTACAATTGCTCTTTTAGAATTTTGAAAAGAAGATCAACCAATTCATCGGCTCTATCTACTTCACCAAACCGATCGCTGATACGATAGCCCTGTTCGGCTTCAAAACCGTTTACTGGAGGAATATCTAGATTAAATCCATCTTGCCCGGCTTTTGTTTTTCTTATTAGATCTATCAACTGCCCTATATTGAGCAAAGGCATGCAACTCTCTTTCAAAAAAAAGTCCCCGGCATCAAATGCGCAATCATAGAAATCATCATCCGAAGATACTTGTTCATCCTCGGAAGGCTCTTCATCCACTACGATGTCATCTACCATTCTAAGCCTTTTTAAAGTTAATGTGGTTCCATGGGACAGAATAACCTCACCAACCACAAACTCTATATTTTCATACACGTCATTTTCTACATCGGTACAAACAGAGGCGACAACTTGGTCATATTTTTCAGGTAACCAATACGAATTCAGGGTTTGTTTTTGACTAAAAGTTAATGAATTTAAATCTTCAATGGTTATATTCTGTTTCATAAGTTTTCCCCTCATATTATATATTTTTTGTATCATTATACCATATGTTCAGGCATAGCAATAAGAAAGTCCAGGCATAGCAATAAGATTGTCGTAAAACATCTTAGTTTGTCTTGTGAAATTGAAAGATACCGTTCTATAAATTTCATTCGTATCTCATTAATATCCAATGGTTGACATATCAAAATAGCATTGGTATGATATCTATGGTTTGGGATTTTGATAGATGCTCGAGATAAGGATAAATGCTTATTTTTTAATAATAAATTTGCATAATTTGCAATTTATTATTAATAAAAAATCATTTTGTGGTACACCAATCTTGATTCCGAAGCCTTATAACCTAACTTTTTAATTTATTAAATTATTATGGAGGCTTAAAAATGAGTAACACATCTTATAATCCTTATGAAATTGCTCAGCAACAATTTGATTCGGTTGCCTCAAAGTTAGACCTTGATGCCGCAACCTGTGAACTTTTACGTCAGCCTATGCGCGAGTACCATTTCACAATACCCGTCAAAATGGATGACGGCAGCACTAAAATTTTTAAAGGATTCAGAGTACAACATAATGACGCAAGAGGCCCTGCAAAGGGTGGTATCCGTTTTCATCCAATGGAAACCGTTGACACAATACGTGCTCTATCATTGTGGATGACATGGAAATGTTCTGTGGTAGACATTCCATTAGGCGGAGCTAAAGGCGGCGTTATTTGTGACCCCAGAAATCTTACAGAACGCGAACAGGAAAGGCTTTGCCGCGGTTATGTACGTCAGTTGGCTAAGAATGTCGGTCCTAATTCTGATGTTCCCGCACCTGATGTTATGACTAATGCAAAACATATGCTTTGGATGCTTGATGAATATGAGACTATTCATGGCAGCAGATACCCTGGCTTTATAACAGGCAAACCAGTTGGTATGGGTGGTTCTTTAGGAAGAACAGAGGCAACCGGCTTTGGCGTTATTTATGTTTTGAACGAAGCACTGAAGAACCTTAATATTCCTATTGAAAATACTACCGCAAGTTTCCAAGGATTCGGCAACGTTTCTCAGTATGCGGTTAGATTATATCAACAATTAGGTGGTAAGGTTGTTGCCATTTCCTGCTGGAATGAAACAGATAAAAAGGCTTATACCTTCCGCAAGCTTGACGGCATGGACATCAATGCTCTAGTAAGCATTACAGACTCATATGGAACCATCGATAAAGAGAAAGCTATGGGTCTAGGATATGAAGTTCTTCCTGGAGATGCATGGATTGAGCAGGATGTTGACATTTTAATTCCTGCTGCAATGGAAAACCAAATTACTATAGAAAATGTTAATAAAATTAGTAAACAAGTAAAAGTTATTACTGAAGCGGCTAACGGCCCTACAACTCCCGATGCTGATAAAGTAATCGCCGATAGAAATATCTTCCTTATTCCTGACTTCTTAGCTAATGCCGGTGGCGTAACTTGTAGCTATTTTGAGCAGGTTCAGTCAAATCAAAACTACTATTGGGAAAAGGATGAGGTCCTTGAAAAATTGAATACTAAGATGACCTCAGCATTTAAATCAGTATATGAGCTTTCGCAAAGCAAGGGTTTAAGGATGCGTGAAGCTGCATATGTTATTGCCATAAACCGTGTAGCACAGGCTGTTAAGAGCCGTGGATGGATTTGATGTAACGGAACCTTTTTAGCTGTCATGTGTGCTAAGGAATTTCGCCTTTCACATGACAGCTAACAGGGTGCCTTATCGTTTCGCCCTACCATCATTTGTTTTACTTCACACCTCCAACCTTTACGATATGGGAGGCCTTGAAAACATGAGTAATATTAATAATTCCGATAACTTACTTGATGTCTTAAAGGAACGCGAAAAAGAACTAAATTGCTTATATATGGTTGACGATATTCTTGAAAATCATCAACTATCATTACCTGAGCTTTTTAGAGAAATCATTAAAGTACTTCCCTCAGGCTGGAGATTCCCTGAATATTGTAGTGTAAAAATAATATTCAATAATCAAAGCTTTCAAAGCCCCAATTTCATATCCTCTCCTATTTCCGAAACCTGTAATATTAAGGCAGATGGAAATATTGTGGGCACCATTGAAGTTGTCTATATTAGGGATGTGCCGAAAACCGACGAAGGTTATTTTCTTTTCAAGGAAAAAAAACTGATAAAAACCGTTGCTGACAGAATCGGTCAAATGCTTGTATACAGGCAGATGAAATCTGTCATGAACGATTGGGAAACTTCAAAATCAAATTCATCTAAGACAGAAGAATGGGAAGTTGTCATCGAGTTTCTAAAGCATACCGATAGCAGTATGCTTCTTCACATTTGCAGAAAACTGACGAATTACCTTTTGATTTTAGGTGTTAACGAAGCCTCTGCCCTCTTTAGTTGTTCTACAGATAGTATAAAGGATGATGGCGGATATACTAATTCTCCAACAGCAGCGGAACCAATCGGTGATATAGAGCGTGTGTGTGAGGATGCATTTCGTATAGCTGTAAAATATATCGGTGCCGAGGAGCTAAAAAACCAAATCAAAAGATGGATGCAGGAAGAAAACTCCTATTCCCTTATTAAAGCCATCGGGAGCATATCTCCCACAATTCATAATATCATTGAAGCGTTAAAAAAATTCCAAAAATCTTCGAAGGGTTACCAACATGAACTCATGTTTTCCCCTAAAGGTCGCTGGCTTACAGTGGGCTTGATTAAAGATTTTTTATCAAATAAACCTGATTTTATAAATATTGCAGCTCAATATATTAATTACACTGATTTCTATGAAATTATAAATAATATTATCTATCCCTCAGAGAGCCAAGGTAAAATCGGAGGCAAGGGCACAGGTTTATTTTTAGCAAAAAAAATACTTTCAAAAGAAAGTGATAATCTCCCTTTGCTTCAATCCATAAAAACTCCTAAGACATGGTATATTACCACTGACGCCATAACCGATTTTCTACATTATAATGATCTTGAAGAATTAAATGAACAAAAATACAGAAGGATTCAAGAAATTCGCATCGAATACAGAAATGTTATTCATTTAATGAAAAACTCCAAGCTTCCTCCGGAAATTGTGAATAGTCTATCGGTGGCTTTAGATGATTTTGGCGATTCACCTATTATAGTCAGAAGCTCCAGTGTCTTGGAAGATCAAACCGGTGCTTCATTTTCCGGTAAATATAAGAGTTTGTTTTTAGCCAATCAGGGTAGTAAACAAGAAAGGCTATCAGCACTTCAAGATGCCATTATAGAGGTATATGCATCTATGTTCGGGCCCGATCCTATCCAATACAGAGCAGAAAGAAATCTGCTTGATGTAAGCGAAGAAATGGGTATTCTGATACAACAGGTTGTTGGAACAAAGGTCGGTAAATACTTCTTCCCTCTGTTTTCCGGCGTTGCTTTCAGCAATAACGAATACAGATGGTCACCCAGAATTAAGAGAGAAGACGGTTTGATAAGAATGGTTCCCGGTTTGGGCACCCGCGCTGTTGACCGCTTAACCGATGATTTTCCCATAATGGTATCACCCCAGCAACCCGGAATAAAGGTAAACATAGTACCAGAAGAAATAAAAAGATATTCACCAAAAAAGATAGATGTTATCAATCTTGAGAGTAATTCTTTTGAAACCCTTAAAATATCTGACTTACTTCAAGAGTATGGTAATGAAATAGATAATATAAATAAAATTGTTTCAATTATGGAATATGATCATATCCGAAAACCAAATATGTTTGAGATTGATTTCAAAAAGGATGATCTGGTTGTTACCTTTGACGGTATGATTAACGATTCACCTTATATTACACAAATAAATGCGGCGCTCAGAACTCTGAAAACAAAACTCGGCTATCCTGTTGATATAGAATTTGCCTCTGACGGTAAAGATTTATATCTTTTGCAATGCAGGCCTCAAAGCTTTAGAGAAGAAACTGCCCCTGCCCCTATTCCCCAGGACGTTTTACCTAAAGATATTATTTTTTCTGCAAATCGGTATATCTCGAATGGAATTATTCAAAATATATCGCATATTGTATATGTTAATCCCGAAAGTTACAACGAACTATCAGAGCTGGATGATTTAAAAACAATAGGCAGAATTATTAGCGCTTTAAATGCTTTTCTCCCTAAACGTCAATTTATTCTTATAGGTCCCGGCCGCTGGGGAAGCCGCGGTGATATTAAACTTGGAGTTTCTGTCACTTACTCTGACATCAATAATACCGCAGCTTTGATTGAAGTCGCCAGAAAAAAAAGCGGATATATGCCTGAGCTATCTTTTGGCACTCATTTTTTCCAAGACCTTGTTGAAGCTAATATCCGTGTTCTGCCATTATACCCCGATAATGAAGGCATAATTTTTAATGAAAAATATCTTACAAAGTCCAGAAATATATTAAAAACAATATTCCCGGAATATGAAAAATTTGAGGAAGTTGTAAGAGTAATAGATGTACCATCAACATCTGATGGGTACAACCTGAGTATTTGTATGAATGCTGATTTATCCCAAGCCTTGGGTTTCTTAACTCCTCATAGAATAAAACTTTCACGTCAGCAAGCCGTTGTTGAATACGATGACTATACCGGCGATGACAAGGCTTGGAGATGGCGCTCTCACATGGCAGAGCAGATAGCTTTAAAAGTTGATTCAACCCGTTTGGGCGTTAAGGGCTTCTACCTGTTTGGAAGTACCGCTTCCGGCACAGCTGGCCCCGGCAGTGATATTGATATCTTAATTCATTTTAAAGGTAACGAAACACAACGGGCAGAACTTGTAAGCTGGCTTGATGGTTGGAGTATGAGCCTCGCCGAAACAAACTATATGAATACAGGTTATAGGATGGATAAGATACTAGATGTACACATCATAACCGATGAGGACATCAACAATAAAGATTCATTTGCTATAAAGATAAATCACCCGATAGATCCGGCCATACCCTTAAAAATTTCTTAGCTATTTATGGTAATATATAAAACATAAATACTATTTTATATGGGTGTAATATGATGAAGAAACTTTCGGGGAATGATAAAAAAAGGTATTCTTTTAAAGGAACGTTCAGAAACTATCAAGCACGCGTTCTTGCGGATGCAGAAATACATTTGGCCGATAATCGAGTACATATTGTTGCGGCTCCGGGATCAGGTAAGACAATTTTAGGCTTGGAGTTAATTTTCAGAATTGGCGAGCCTGCTTTGGTCTTATCCCCCACTTTATCAATCAGAAATCAATGGAAACAGCGCTTTACCGAATCATTCACGGATAATCAGAATGCAGATGATATTGTTTCCACTTCGTTAAAAGATATAAAATTTATAACTTCTATTACTTACCAAACACTACATTCTGCTTTAAATAAGCTAAGCAGCTGCCGTGCAATTAATAGTAAGGATTCCGAAGAGGGCGATACAGATAGCGAAAATAATGAATCCGGACAAGATGTATTAAACCAATGGGATGATTTGTGCGACAACGAAGATTACAATAATTTTGAAATCCTAAAGGCAATAAAAAAAGCAGGTGTTAAAACGATTTGTCTCGATGAGGCACATCATTTACGTTTAGAATGGCAAAAATCTTTAGAAAATTTCTTAAGTAAGCTAGATAAAGACTATAAAATAATCGCTTTAACTGCAACCCCTCCGTATGATGCCAATAAATATGAATGGGATAAATATATTTCTGTTTGCGGGGAGATTGACGACGAAATTTTTGTCCCGGAATTGGTTAAAGAAAAAAATCTTTGCTACCATCAAGATTATATATACTTTAATTATCCCGGACAACATGAGTTAAATGCAATTTATGAATTTGATGCCAGAATTGATCGTTTTGTAGACGAATTGTTTAACGAAGGCCTTTTATATAGATTGGCCAATGAAAACCTTGTTTTTAAAGATCCGGATAAATATTTAGACATATGTTTTGATGATGAAGAAGATTTTATCGGATTTTTGAACCTGTTAGATTATTCGAGCGAGTATATTCCTGCTGATATAATCTCAATTTTTTTAAGTCAAAATAATCGTATACCTGTTGATGCAGGCTTTCAGTTTATTTTAAATCATAAAGAATTATTTAATGAGGACCTTTACGATACCATCATAAAAAAGCTTAAAGAAGCAAAATTAATAGAAAGAAACAAGGTTAGAATAATTTTTGATAAAAAGATTAATAATCTCATGATTCAGTCGGTTGGGAAACTTCAGAGCATAAAAGAGATTTGCAACGCTGAATTCAATGCTATGGGCAATAACTTACGAATGTTAATTTTAGGTGATTATATAAGAAAAAACTACCTGAATGATATTGGCACCGAAAATTCTTTTACCCAAATAGGTATAGTACCGATTTTTGAAACCGTCAGACGTAGTTTAGGAACAAGCGCAAAGATTGGCGTTTTAACAGGCAGTTTAATAATTCTACCTGAAATTACGCTAAATGAAATACGAAGCATAGCTGAGAAAAACGGGGTTAGTTTTAAATGCACGCAAATAATTGAAGGATATGTAATCATTGATAATGTTAATAAAAGTAGTGCCATGGTGAGCATTATTACTGGTGCTTTTCAAATGGGTCTTATAGAAATACTGATAGGAACAAAATCACTTTTAGGCGAAGGCTGGGATTCACCCAATATAAACAGTTTAATACTTGCGAGCTTTGTCGGGTCTTATGTTTTATCAAACCAAATGCGAGGAAGAGCTATTAGAATTGACCCGATATACAAAGATAAATCTGCAAACATATGGCATTTGGTAACAGTGAACCCGCCACATTTGTTTAAAAACAAACTCATGTCCGGAGAAAAAAGTTGGTTTGGAGATCCGCTTTCCGGTTCTAATGACTTTATTACTCTGAAACGGCGATTCAAAACCTTTGTTGGGCCTCATTATTCGAAAAATTCTATTGAAAACGGTATAGAGAGAATCGACATTATAACCCCACCTTTTGATAAGGAAGGTTTTAACCGTATAAATAATATAATGTTACAATTGGCCGCTGACAGGGAAGGCATGGCCCAAAAATGGAAGAAAGCCTTAGGCGAAGAAACCAATAACAAAAAAGCAAACTACGAAATGCAAAAGCAGGTGCGAATTAAAAAGAAGAAAATCCCTGAAATTAGGTTTATTAATCACCTTAATTCGATTTTTGTAACTGCAAGCCTATTAATTTATTATTACGTATTAAGATCTATAGTATTCCGAAGTATATTTACCGGTAATCCTATGTTCTTACTTTCCGGATTTGTGGCAGCCAACGTTCAATTAGCCTTTTCTATAAAGAGCAAAGTATTTTTTGCCAGAATAACATCGCCAAAAAGAAGATTGAAAATTCAATCCGAGGCGATACTCAAAACCTTTATATATATGGGTGTAATTAAATCTGAAGATGTTAAGGTAAAAGTAGAAAGCAATGGGATTGATGATTTTATTACCATAAGTTTAGTAGGCGGTACAGCTCATGAAAAAGAAATTTTTGCAGCTGCCCTAAAAGAAATGGCAGCACCTATACAAAGGCAAAAATACTTATTAATTCATAAATCAAAGAAAAAAATTAAAAAGTATCTTCTTGCTACTCCCTGTCCTGAATTGATAGCCAGAAGACGAGAATACGTAGATTTTTTACAAAAGGAGTTTAAAAGAAAGATGCTTCCCTATGACGTTATTCATACCAGGAATGCAGAAGGAAGAGAAATACTGCTAAAGGTAAGAAAGCTATCTTTAAAAAGTATCGATACAGCTTTATCTGAATGCATAGAGCGCTTCGTTAGCAAATAATTTGATTGTCATTTACTTGTTTGGATTATTGCGGTATTCATTTGGAGAAACCTGCTCCAACTTTTTAAAGATTTTTGAAAAATGAGTGATATCATTAAACCCTAAAAGCTCTGATACTTCATGTATTTTTAACGAAGGATCTTTGAGCATCTGCTTGGCTTTATTTATTCTTGTTTGATTGAGCAGATTAGAAAAGCTAACGCCAAGATAGCCATTTAAAAGCTTGCTTAGATACCACTGGCTGACATATATATTATCAGCTACACTACTCAAGGTCAGCTTTTCTGAATAGTGCTGTTCTATGTATTCTACTGCACGCCGCACAATAAAATTGTTTGCAACAGCACTGTCGTCCGTCTTTAATTCTTTGGGTGTTTGTTTTACTGATTCATGTTTATAATTAAGGTTTTCTACCATTGTTTGAACGGCTTCTTCCAATTCGTTCATCTTAGAAGGTTTCAGTAAAAACCGGGTGACGCCTATATGCAGCGCGCGTTGAGCGTATTCAAAATCACGGTGGCCGGTAAGCACGGTGATTTGCATATTTGGAAACTCGCCCTTTAATCCGGCAAGCATTGTAAGTCCGTCTATTCCGGGCATCTTAATATCCATGAACAAAATGTCGGGGTTATGACAACGTATTCTTTGCGCGCCGCTTTTAGCATCATATGCCGTATCGACAACCTCGCATCCATAATTCTTCCAGTCCACGACCTTTTGCAACCCCTCGACAATCCGCTCTTCATCGTCTACGATGATGACCTTGTACATATAACCGAACCTCCGAAGTGTACTAGTTTTCAACCCCTATTTCTATATTTTACCCTTTAATTGCGCCTGCTGTCATTCCTTTAATAATATTTTTCTGCAGAAAAATATATACTATCAATACCGGAACTACCACCAATACTACAGCAGCAGCCATAAGCCCATAGTTAATTCCTGCGATTGATACAATTTCATTAAGTAACCTTGTTACTGTGTATGTATCCCGATAACGAAGGAAGAACATTTGTGTGAAAAGGTCATTATACGACCAAAGAAAAGTAAAAATTGCAACAGTAGCAAAGCTTGGTTTAATAATAGGCACTACAATACGAAAATAAATCTGTAACTGATTATATCCCTCTAGATATGCCGCCTCCTCCATATCAATGGGAAGGCTTTGTATATATCCCATAAGTACAATAATTGCGAAAGATAGATTGCCTGCTATCTGAGGTAGTATAACGCTAAGCTGTGACAATGTAAGATTTGAGGTGTTTACAATACCCCAGGAAAACTGCATTCTGAACACCGGAATGATTGTAGAGAACACCGGAAACATCATACTTGCAATAATCAAAGAGTGTACAATAGTACGCAGGCGGAACTGATATCGTGCCAATGCATATGCGGCAAATCCACCTAATAACAAAACAACAATTGTGACTGTAATTGAAATTATTAAACTGTTTTTGTATGCTCCAAAGATATTTACCCGCTCAAAAGCTGTGATGTAGTTATCTAGTGTAAAGCTGTCCCCCATAGGTATAGAAAATGAATCAGAACGTATCTCGCCTTTATATCTAAAAGAGTTGAGGATAACCCATACAAAAGGATAAATGGTGGTTATGGCCCAAAAAGAAAGGAATAGATAGATAAATATCTTCGAAATACTTAAGTTCGAACGCTTTATTTTTATTGAGTTCTTTCCAATAACATTTCGTTTAAACATTCCTTTCCCTCCCCTAATAATCTTTTTCTTTGTATAGCTTGTTTGCTGTTTTAGATATTACTACTCCAAGTACAACAATAATAATCGAGATGGTGGAACCATAGTCTACATCACCCATTGTAAATGTCTGGTTGTACATATAGGTTCCAAGAAGCCATGATTTATCCATCGGCATACCGGCTCCCATCATCACCCATGGAAGGTCAAATATTTTAAGTGCCCCGGTGATGCTCAATATAAGACAGGTTCCAAGCACATTATGTAAAAGTGGCAATGAGATATATCGAATTCGTTGGAACATATTTGCGCCATCTATCTCACTAGATTCATAAATCTCCGGTGATATATTGTTTAGTCCGGTAAGAATGATTACAAAATAGAAGCCGACATACTGCCACATGACCGGGAAAGACATGGTGAATAAATAATGATTCTGGTCCTTCCAATCAATAAACTCCTCCACTCCAAATTTCATCAGAAGTTGATTTAACATACCCCCGTCATATAGGAAGATAAGATTAAACAATAGACCTAAGGCGGTTGCGGAGATAACAATGGGAAAGAAATATACGGTGCGGAAGAATTGTACCCCTTTTGATATATTATCTATTAGTAGCGCAAGAAATAAGGCCATGCCCACTTGAAAAACAATGGTGAATACCGTCATTAAAAGTGTGTTTTTAAGAGCCGTACGCATTATAGGATCCGTAAACAGCTTTAAGTAGTTGCTATACCACGGATTGTTAAAACCTTTCGAAGAGGTTCCCAAGCCTGTGATACTAGAAAAACTATTTATGATATTCATAACAAAAGGATAGTATAAATATATACACAGAAACAGCAACGCCGGGGTTAAGAAAAGGATTAGCGGAGCTTTCTTTTTATACATGACTGATTTCATAATTTATCTCCCTTGAAAAAAGCCGGAGAACCTCACACACATGCTCTCCGGCCTATGCAAAGATAGTAGTTGCCTAGAAGTCTGATTACTCTGTAATTGCAAGTGCCTCGTCAATTGCAGCCTCGGCAGTAATGCTACCTGTTACAATATTCTTAACATTAGCGAACAATGATGCGCGGGCGGTTTGATTTAAATTATCCTGTGTTGCTGGAGCAATCCCGGTAGAGCCTTTAGTCATCTCAATTGCTGCAATCATCAGTGAATCTGCATTGGAAGGAGGTACAGCTCCTTTTTTTAAAGCAGTAACAGCGGTTGCACCAAACTTAGAAACTACATCGTCCTTAGTCATTGCTGTTACAAAATCAACAGCGGCTTTTTGTTTTACAGGGTCATCCCATGCTTTTTTGGTAATATAGTAACCCATTGAAAGTCCACCGATAACATCAGTTGCTTTTCTGTCATTCTTTCCGGGAACGTATGTAACTGTAAAGTCGTCAATATTTTTAGCGTTTTCTTGGAACCAACCGATTTTCCATGAACCATCGATTGCAAATGCAGCCTTATCGTCAGCCATCATCTGGAAGATTTCAGCATCGGTTGCAGTAAGTGTGTTTACAGGGAAGTATCCTTTTTCATACATCGTTTTTATGTCATTAAGCCCGGCAGCCCATGCCTTACCTGTTTCATCCGAAGATGAGCCGGGTAGGTTATTATGGGTCTCCACTGTGCCGTGATTTAATACTGTAAACTCAAACCAGTAATGCGGTACTTCCTGCAAGGAAGCTGCTACAGGAGTGTAGCCTTTGCTCTTTATAGTCTCGCAATCAGCCATGAACTGATCCCATGTATATCCTGCACCGGGTACTTCGACTCCACAATCTGCAAGAACCTTCTTATTTACATACAGACCTTCCCAGTAGCCGTTTACAGGAACCGTATACTTTTTGCCATCTGCAGGAGATATGGGAAGAATATCTTCCTTCATGTTAGAAGCATAGTCAGGATAAACTGAGCGAATCGTTTCTATGCTGACAACCTTGTTGTTCTCGATGAGCTTGTTTGCATCAACACCAGCAAAGAAGAATAGCACATCAGGTTCTGCTCCTGTTTCAAAGTCGGCCATTATTTTAGCCTTCCATTCTTCATTCGAAGTACCGGAACCATCCTTAACAATATTGCCGGTAGCTGCTTCATAGGCTTTGAATGCCTCCTCATAGTTTGCACGATTGCCGTCATCGCCGCCATAAGAGGTTACCACTGTAATCTCCACCGGGCTTGCAGGACTTTTGCTTTCACCCTGATTTGAAGGTGTCGTTGATTGACACGCTGTAAATACTGATAAGCAAAGAACTGCACAGAGAAGTAATGCGATAGTTTTTTTCATTAATCTGACCTCCTAGCATTTTCAATAAAAAGTAAACTACATTTTTTACTTTACATATTTATGATACCTTCGGCGATGATAAAAATTAATAGATAGAGTTGTGGTTTGTTGCATATTATTGGTTTGTTTGTTCAATTGCAATAACAATTTGAAAAACAGTATGTCCTTTTTCACTGTTTTTCACAAAAAGGCCGCCATTATCACCGTAAAGGATGCGTAACCTCTGGTGAACATTGCGTATGCCTAGGCTGGTAGAGGTTGTCTTATCGTCATAGAGCAACTGTTCTATTCTTTTTATGTCTTCATCGGACAGGGTTTTGTTATTCTCTACTTCGATTATAAGTTTATTTCCTGTTATAAATGCCCTAATGATGATTTCGCATTGCTGCTGCAGCTCCATTCCATGCTCTACCGCATTCTCAATAATTGGCTGGGTAATAAGACGGGGAACGTTGTACTCCAACACATCCGGATTAATCACCTTCAATACTTTAAGTCGTTTACCAAACCGCTCAGAAATAATATATAGATATGAATCTACATATATCATCTCTTCAGAAAAGCGGATGAAAGGCTTGCCTTCTCTATCTGATGCGGCACTTAACATCGAGGAAAGAGCTTCAATCATGCGTGTGATTTTACCGTTTTTAGATAAACGTGACTCCCAGTTGATAATTTCTAGGGTGTTATTTAAAAAATGAGGGTTGATTTGTGACTGTAACGCCATAATTCGAGCATCCCTTAGTGCAAGTTCCTCCTTATAGATACGGTTGAACTGATATTGCAGCTTATAGGACATCTGATTGAATGCATCAGTAAGGTATGCAAATTCTTTATTGTGAGGCTCTTTAGCTACCGTCACTCCATAATTTTCATCCTCTATGCTGCGGGCCGCAATAATCAAGCGTTTAGTAGGCTTGGTCACATTTTGGGTAAAAAAGTTTATTATCAGAACTAGAAAAGGAATTGAAGCAATAAGCAAAACAATGAGCACTAACTGAATTCGCCTCATTTCTTGCAATAAAACAGTGCTGTCGATCTCTACAATATACGAAATATCAGCAGTTTCTGCCTTCTTCGTCCCATATATATAATAAAGACCTTCGGCCTTTCGATGTTCCTGACAATTCGATGGGAATGTTATAGAAAGCTCATCCGGACTTAACTGCTCCCCTGCTAATACAACGGGCGTCGTATTGAGCCATACAGTTGTTGCACTTTGCCAGGCAACGTTTTTTAGATTACCGAACATATCTTCAACATCAAGCTGTAGAACCAGTACTCCAAAGGGCATAAAATTTGCATCCATTAGGTTTCGTACCATATAAATATCATTGTTTATATTGAAAAAGACTATTTCAGTGCCAAACTCCTTTGCAGCCTGTGAAACTAATTCATGTGCATTTATGCGGTAATTTCGTACGGTGCTGTAGGTAGAGTCATTGGCCTCATTATATGTATAGTAAACAGTATCAGGGTCTTGGTGTAAAAAGAAAGCACTAATTAAGAACATGCTATCATATTTATACTGCTGTGATAGGAAACCTGATATTTGCTCATAGAGATGCATTTTGTCTGCCGTTAATTGATATACGCCATAGGCATCCTTGATGGTGGAATTATACGACGCATACCGGGAAGCCATTACTGCCGAATCCAATTGCGAGGCCGAGATTTTCACTGCGTTTTCCACCGTAGAGTTAACGGATTGTGTAATCTGGTTTGTGATGTTGTGGGTGATATAGTAACTCATAACTCCGCCCATAATACAAATAGGCAATACCCAACACAAAGTAATAATCAGCACAAGCCATAATCTCAGCGATAATTTGCGTTTGGTTTTATTTTTTTGCTCATTCAATTAATTCAGCACCCCATTCATCACGCATCGACAGCCAGTGCGAAACTGCTTTGATATTAATAATTGTTATTAATTGTGCTAACACATAACTAAGCGGCGTGGCTGCTGCGATTTAAAGCGAAGCATGGATTGCGGAGCGGGCGCGACTAGAAACAGGACGTTTTCCCGGAGCGCTAAATCGCAGTAGTCTACAGCCGCTAAACTAGTATATACTTATGTTTTCGCATTGGTCGCCGTATTATCGTATTGTAAATAAAATGATATTTAGGGCATTAACTTCTAATAAATTATACCATATGCATCTACTGTTTTACATAAAAGGCGCATCATATGATTATTTTAGTGAAAGAAACTCTACTAAAATATTGCTGATTTTCTTTGCTTCTTCAATGCTTGGCATCTCACAAAAAATGCGAAGCAGGGGTTCAGTGCCGGAAAACCGTGTGATAACCCAACCACCATTCTTAAAATAGACCTTACATCCATCCAGATATGAAACTTTATCAATCTCATAAGGAAATTCAGGTAGTAGTTTGTCTCTGAGTAATATATCAGAAATTTGCTGTTTTTTTGATTCGGAAAAGCGGTAATCATCTTCTGTCATCTCATAAGTACCATACTTCTCCTTGATTTCATTGAAGAGCGCTGATAGGCTCTTACCTGTCTTGGCTATCATCTCCACCAATAAAGTTGCGGCATATATACCGTCCTTTCCCTGAATATGCCCTCGAACTGTAAGACCTCCCGATGATTCTCCGCCTATAACGGCATTGGTCTCCGCCATTTTTGATGATATATGTTTAAACCCGACAGGCACCTCGTAACAGATTTCACCGTAATCTTCGGCAATACGGTTGAGCAGGTGTGTTGTAGCAACGTTGCGTACAGCGCAGCCACGCCACCCTTTGTATTTCAAAAGATAATAGTATAGTAGTACCAGTATGGTGTTAGGATGTAAAAACTGGGCACAATCATCGACAATACCTAGCCGGTCTGCATCACCGTCAGTTGCTATTCCGATATCGCAATGATTTTCCTCCACATAATTGATAAGCCCTGCAAGAGTTTTATGATTAGGTGCTGGCAAACGCCCTCCAAATAACGTATCATGCCTATCGTGAATAACTTCGACATCACAACGTGCAGTTAACAAAATGGTCTGCAGCGCTGTTTTGCTTACACCATACATAGGGTCAAGCACGATTTTTAAGTGTCTGTTTCGGATAGACTCAACATCCAGCGCACTTATGATGCCATCTATGTACTCGTTCATGGGGTCTATCATCTTGATTGCACCACTTTCAACCGCTTCATCAAATGGAATTGATGTAATATCATCAGGATTAATTATCGAAGTAAGTTCTTCAAGCTCCTCAGTAAGGACCTCATCCGCATCACGTCCGCCCTCCATAAATACTTTTATACCGTTGTAGATAGCGGGATTATGGCTAGCTGTAATTGAGATGCCATATGGCAGAGCCATATGCTTAACTGTAAACATAACAAGGGGAGTGGGTGCCTGCCGATTAATAAAAAGACATGGAATTCCCTGTGACGCCATAGTCTCAGCAGCCCACTTCGCAGCTTCTTTTGACAGAAATCGCCGGTCATAGCCAATTACAATGCCAAGCTTCTCCACATTATCCTGCTTCATTTTTTTTGCAATTGCAGTCATTAGCAATTGAACATTTTTCTTGTCAAAGCCATCTCCTATTATTGCGCGCCAACCGCCTGTTCCAAATTGTATCATTATTGCTACACTGCCTTTCATACTAGATTCTTTGATAACTGTGCGAAACTTTCTTTTGTTCGCACAGTTTGTCGAGTAGCTAGCCCATTAATACGTGAACCTTATTATGTGAGCCTTTAGATTGCTGAGGAATTTTGCCATGAACCTCTCTGCCGTTAAGCATTATACTTTTAATTCCTTTGCTAACACCCGAAGGATTTTCCACACGAATCTCATAGAGCGCTTCACGCCAGATCCGTTTTACCTCAAAGCTTTTCCATTCCGATGGAATACAAGGGTCTATAATTAGCCCATCATAATCGGGGCGCACCCCCAGTAGATACCGTGTTGCTGCAAAATATGCCCATCCGCCTGAGCCTGTCATAAACGGATGTCTCGCACGTCCGTGTGCCGTATGGTCCTTACCCATTACAAACTGGCAATATGAATATGGCTCGGCTTCGCGGATTTCAATAATATCATTCTGATTCTGTGGGAGCAATGCATTATAAAATTTCATTGCTCTATCACCCCGCCCCAAAACTGATTCTGCACACCATGCCCACGGATTTGGGTGGCTAAACACAGCTCCATTTTCTTTCACTCCCGGGTATACTCGTGTGACAAATCCAATTTCATCATCATCTTTTGTATAGGAAGGCGCATTAAGCATAAGCCCATATTCGGTGTACAGGTATTGGTTAACCGCATCCATGGCAAGTTCAGCTCGCTCTTTATCTGCCAGACCGGAAAATACTGCCCACGCATTGGACTCCAAGTGAACACGGCCTTCTTGGTCTTCCTTGGTACCAATTTTGCGGCCACTGGCGGTGATGCCACGGATATACCAGTTTCCATCCCATAGATTATCTTCGCAAGCCTTTTTTACTTTCTGCGCCATCTTTTCATATTTATCTATGTACTCGGTCTTCTGCGCAAAACGAGAAAGTGCAAGAAAATGGGTTATAGCCCAATAATGCAAGAAACTCACCATTGCACTTTCTCCTCCACCAAGATTCAAGCAGTCATTCCAGTCGGCACGTAAGCCCTTACAGATACCGTTTGCACCAATTTCACGGGCAGAGAAGTCAAGAATTCGCATCATATGTTCATATACAGTATCTACCCCACCATCGGCATAGGTAACCTTCTCATCTAACAGGGATACCTCACCGGTTTCCTTAATATATTCGCAAATCGAGGCAATCAACCACAGGGCATCATCGGAACAGGCATCCTCAATCCCGTGTACTATTTCGCTCTTTGAAGGAGTGGGAATAACTGTGGGAGATTTAAAGCTCTGCTGTTTGCCTGCAATCTCAGGATCAAACCATTCGGGTTGGAAAAGGTGTAATCCATATCCCTTGGAAGTTAATCCGCGTAGCAGTTCTATAATGCGGGAACGGCTTTTTTCCGGGTTGGAATGGGGAATTGTCATTGAATCCTGGGCAGTATCACGGTATCCAAGACCTGTTCGTCCTCCCACTTCAATAAACGATGCAAAACGCGAGAACATCAGATTTATTTCCGACTGGTATAGATTCCATATGTTTAGTGATGTATTCATATTCTGGTTCGGCGTGTTTACCTGAAGATGCGCAAGCTTATTATCCCAGAATTTTTTAAGCTCTGAAAAAGCCTCATCTACCTGAATAAAATCAGAGTATTTTTTCCGTATTTCCGCTCCCTCTAAGCGCCTTCCCTCACCAAGCATAAAGACCATACGCATACTTTGGCCTGGATTAAGAATTATCTTTTTATGTAATGCTCCGCAGTGATTGCCTGTTTTCTCGAAACTACCGGAGCAACTGCCTCGCTCTATAGCAATCGGATTTGACTCATTACGGTATGAACCTAAGAATTTGTCTCGCAGACAATCAAAACTATCTGGTTCAAAGCTTGCGCCAAACCACTGATAGCCAAATTCTTCGTAATACAAATCATATTCTATTATACCGTCTGCATAGTCACTGCCCGAGGCATATAAGCTCATCTGAAAATTTTGATTATCCATGTCTATATGATGAAAAGAAAACTCCACATAGGAGAATACGCTTAAAGACCTTGGACGGGCTGAATCATTGGCTATTACAACATCCCATAATTCTACCGGATCCGCAATTGGAATAAACACTGTCTGACTTGCTTTGATACCGTTGTAGTCACAACTGTATTTTGAGTAAGATAGCCCGTGCCGGCACTCATACCTTGCCTTTGCCAAGTCTTTGCCTACCGGTTGCCATGAGATGCTCCAATACTCGCCTGTATCATCATCTTTCAAATAAACATAATGTCCGGGGCTATCAATAGGCGCATTGGGGCGGAAACGACTAATACGGTGGTATTGAGGTGATTTGTAGAACACATAACCACTTGCAGTCTGATTTAGGACTGCACACATATCCCCTACCCCGATATAGTTAGTCCAAGAAACAGGAGTATTAACCCTTTTGATGGCATATTCTCTGTTTTTGTTATCAAAATACCCGTAATTCATGGTCAGCCACTCCTTTGGAATATAATTCATCTTAATTATATAGTGGCAATCCCAATGATTGAATAGACAAACTTGCAATAAATTATACATTATTGCATAACTTGATTATTAAATTACGGTCATTATATAAAATAAGGCAGAAAGCAGAAAGAAGCAAAAAGCAGACCGTTTCAGAATTACTTTACGATTCTATTCTGAAACGGCCAATTTAGTTTCGAAGTACAAAAGTTATTATGCAAATTAGGATAGGAGTGCCCGGTCATAGGTGAATTCCTCACCACTGGCACTTCCAAAGCGTTTCAGAAGGCTCTCCACTGTCAGCTTCTTCTTTTCTTCGCCCCGGATATCCAGAATTATGCGCCCGTCATGCATCATAATCAAACGATTACCATGTTTTATGGCATCACGCATATTGTGTGTCACCATCATAGTAGTCAAATTGTTTTCACTAATTAATTTATCCGTCAGGGCTAGTACCCTCTCTGCTGTTTTTGGATCAAGGGCGGCAGTATGCTCATCCAGTAAAAGAAGTTTGGGCTTTTTTATAGTTGCCATTAATAGGGTTACAGCTTGTCTTTGACCTCCGGAAAGCAAACCGACTTTAGTATGTAATCTGTTTTCAAGGCCTAAGTCTAAATGAGAAAGCATTTGTCTGTAGGTTTCCCTTTCCTTGCTTGTTATTCCCCATTTAAACCCTCTGGGTTGGCCCCGTCGCAAGGCTAAGGCTAAATTTTCTTCAAGAATCATGTCTGAAGCTGTACCCATCATCGGATCCTGAAAAACTCGCCCTAGCATTGTTGCACGCTTGTGTTCAGGAAGTTTCGTCGCATCTGTTCCTGCAATGTTGATAGTTCCCCTGTCAACCCCGTATACACCTGCTACACAGTTGAGCAATGTTGATTTCCCCGCTCCATTGCCGCCTATAAGGGTTACAAAATCCCCTTCTTCCATTTCTATGCTGACATTTCGCAGTGCTATCTTTTGGTTTACTGTCCCGGGGTTGAATACTTTATAGATTCCATTAACACTAAGCATCTTACTCACCCTCCTCAATAGCTATTTTAGGCGGGTTAATATAGGCTTTAATTATTGGAAGAGCCAACGCCACGGCCACTGTAATAGCAGTAAAAAGTTTTAAATCGTTGCTGTGCATACCCATCTTCAATACTAATGCTATTATTATCCGATATGTAATAGCACCCATTGCGAGGGAAACCAGTCTGAGGAAAAAGTTCCGCTTACCAAAGAGCACCTCACCGATTATCACCGATGCCAGGCCAATAACAATTGAGCCGGTTCCCATCTGAACATCCGCAAAAGTTTGGTTTTGTGATATCAGAGCCCCACTTAAAGCAACAAGGCCATTACTTATTACGAGCCCTATAATTATCATAGTATTTGTGTTTATACCTTGAGCCCGTACCATATTTGGATTATTCCCCGTAGCTCTGATTGCACAACCAATCTCTGTTCCAAAAAACCAATATAGAAAACAGATTACAATTATTACGCTTATTAAACCCAGTGCAATAATAGCCCAGGAAGAGTCCAAACCAAGCCTTTCAAATGGTGTATAAACTGTTTCCATTCGTAACAATGAAAGGCTTGCTTTCCCAAGTATGCGAAGATTTATAGAGTATAATGCAATCATGGTAAGGATACCTGATAACAGTGCAGGAATCTTTAGTTTAGTGTGCAAAAGCCCCGTCACCAATCCGGCGGCCATTCCTCCTAAAAGAGAAATGCCCGTTGCAATATAAGGATTAATACCATTAGTAATTGCCTGTGCGGCAATGGCAGCACCCATAGCGATACTGCCTTCCACCGTGAGGTCTGCAATATCTAATACACGGTATGTAATATACACTCCTATTGTCATTACAGACCATAGCAAACCTAAGGAAACCGCACCTTTTATAATATCAAGCATGATAGTCCACCTTTTTTCCTAAGTCCCATTAAAATGAATTCTATTGAATACTAAGACATCTTTCTTTTTATTTATCAATAACGTATTCCAAAAGATCTGCAGGAATTTCCAGACCGATTTCCTCAGCTACTGCACCATTTATAGCAAAATCGAATTTATTTGGCTTTTCAATAGGCATAGTTGCTGGTTCTGCTTCACCTTTTAGAATTTTGACTGCCATAAGGCCGGTTTGGTAACCTAAATCATAATAATTTATGCCGAGAGTCGCTAACCCGCCGGTTTCTACCATTCCGGATTCGCCGCAAATAACAGGCGTCTTTGATTTTGATGTCACTCCGTAAACAGTAGGCATTGCCGTAGCAAAAGTATTATCGGTGGGTATGTAAATGGCGTCACATTTTTCTACTATAGATTGAACAGCTTGTTGTACATCGTTAGAATTGGTTACTGTGACTTCAACATATTTTAGCCCCATTGATTCAATATTTTCTTTAGCAATAGCGGCCTGAAGTATTGAATTATCCTCACTTGAAGTATACAGAACGCCAACAGTTTTTGCATCAGGCACAAGCTTAACTAAAAGCTCGATTTGCTCTTTAATCGGGTTCATATCTGTTGTTCCGCTAACATTTAGACCGGGAGCTTCATTGGTTTGTGCTAATCTAGCATCCACATAATCTGTAATAGCTGTTCCGAGTATAGGGATTTTAGAAGTTTTCCCGGCGATAGACTGACCTGCCGGTGTTGCGATAGCCAGCACTAAATCTACATTGTTACTGACAAATCGATCGCTAATGGTTGAAAGATTTGTTTGATCACCTTGGGCATTTTGTACGTCAAAAGTAATATTCTCACCTTCAACATATCCATTGTCCTTTAAAGCATTGATAAATCCTTCTCGTGATGAGTCCAGCGCGACATGCTCCATATACTGGATAATTCCGATTTCGGGATTTTTCTTTTCGTTTGAGCAACCTGCTAATACTACAAATACTACCATGGCAAGCATAATTGCCATAGCTCTCACTATTCTTTTCATTTCCATTCCTCCGTGCTACAATATTTCAATTATACCCTTACGGGTAAAACTGCAATAAAACTACTACTTCATTATATTCACTGCCAGTTTCCATGTCAACCGACAATAAAAAATGATTCTCTACCGTTTTGATTTTATTACCTGATTTACTTTTTCGAGATTTTTTAGCTGTTCAATCTTTAGTTCAGTATTTGTATTTGTTTTAATATATAGATAATGTATATCTCCGTAAAAGATATCCCTTCGTGATTTTTGCTCTACGCTTTCTATTTCACTGTAAAGCAGGTCAAATGAGTCATGCCCGGTATTGCCAAACATCCTGTTCTCTGTAACAGATATTTTTCTTTTTCTATTTAATAATATTTCTTTAACGGATAAAGTCATAAAATATGCTGAACTAATTAATATTATATAATCTAAACCTGCTATCATGGAATCATTACGTTTATAAAGACTTATTAAGGAAGTAATAATACAAAAAATCGCTAAAACAAGCCCTATAATAAAAACCGTTTTCTTAAATTCCCCTTCAATCAGTATCTTTTCTTCTTTCTCGTCAAAAGATTTTTCGCTTATCTCATTATTGAGCTTATCCATTTACTTTGGTTTCCTTTCAGATGCTTTGTTGTGAATAATATGATAAGTTATTTTATCATAAAACGCTATTTTGAACATCATTTTATATTTTTATTTGATTATGCATCTTATAAATGCAAATATTTTTGCATTTTATAAAATAATACTGATACTACTTCCACTATTGCCTTTTCGAATCACAATCTGTCTGTCAATCCGCTCCTTTAGCTCACTTACGTGAGAAATAATACCCACCATGCGGTTTCCTGCCGCAAGGCTTAAAAGTGTCTGTATTGATTGTTCTAACGACTCGGTGTCCAGTGCTCCAAAACCTTCGTCTATGAATAATGTATCAATTTCCACCCCGCCGGCATAGCTTTGTATCACGTCAGAAAGTCCCAAGGCCATTGAAAGAGATGCCTTAAAGGATTCGCCGCCAGAGAGTGACTTCACCGATCGTATCCTGCCGGTATAATGATCCAGCACATCAATTTCAAGTCCGGTCTGAGAACGAAGATCTGCCGCATCTTCTCTGCGTAAAAGCTCATATCTGCTGTTTGTCATAATCTTCAGCCTCTTATTTGCTTCAATAAGAATTTGATTAAAATATGAGGCTTGTACATACTGTTCAAATGCTAACTTTTGTTTCCCGGCTAATTCGCCGTTTGCCGTTTTTGATAGATTGCTTAAAAGCAGGTATTCCTGTTGATATAAAGTTGCCTCGGAAATTGCTTTATTTATAGCTAATGCTATCGGCTCGTTGGTTCCAAGACGCGCTACAATTGTCTGAATAGACTCGTCAGCCTGCCTTTTTTCCTGCTCCAACTTTTCTTTTGTGGTTTCAAGCTGTTCAATATCCTGCTTTTGCTTATTTTCAGTTTCTTTGGTCAGCCTTCTTAAATCCTGTTCCACGGCTTGAACTTCTTTTTGATACTGTTCGATAGATTGTTTTAACTCATTAATTTCTGATTCTGTTTTTAATGCGTTATGATATACTTCCTCATTGGCAAAACCACATTCAGGCAACTTTTTAGTGTATGTTTCCAGTGCCTGCTGTTTTGCTTGGATAGTATTTGTTAGCCTTTCTTTCTGGTCCTTAAGAAGAGTTTGGTTCCCCTCCAGCTTGTTTTTAAGCGCATGATATGCTTCTTCGGCTTTTCTATACTCTTCTTTTAATAAACTTAGTTGTTTGGTCCAAGCTTCTATAAATGCCTCTGCTTGCTTGCGATCTGCGTACTCTAAAGAGGCTTTTAGCGTCTTTAGTTCTCCGGTTTTGGAAGCAATATCAGAAATAATGTTATTTTTCTGTTGCTCATTTAGTGCTGTTGTTTCTTCGTTGGTCTGTAGTGCGCGCTCTAATGTGGCAAGCTGTTCCTTAGCGTGGTTTTTACGAGTGACCTGATCTTTTAATTGTATATATAGTTCGTCATTTTCTTTTTTTCGCTGTCTGCTTTCTTGCAGAGCTGATTCAATCATATCAGAAAGGGTATCTTGCTTGACCCCCTGATTGATATTTGGCAAATAAGTTCCTGCAGCATGTAACAACTGATCCCACGCAAGTTTGATTTCTGCCAGTCTTGTAGCAGAACGCTCACTGGCTTTCTGCATGTTCTGTCGGGAAATATCTGTTTTTTGTTTTAATTCATTAAGTTCTGCCTCACTGGGAGCATCTGCGGCTGGTTTTGCCTTGTTGGGATGAGTGGTGGAGCCGCAAACCGGGCAGGGATTACCATCTTTTAATGATGAAGCTAAAAGTCCGGCCTGCTCACGGAAGAAAGCAGTTTCTTTTTCCGTATAAGCTGCATTATCCTTTTGGAAGGTATCTTGTGCAATAGTAAACTGCTGTTGCAGCTGGAGGCTTTCTCTTTGTAATTGGTTGAGACGGGATAAAGAATCCTGCGAATCAAGTAATCCAGACTGGTTGGTTTGAATCTGTTTTGCTTCTTGCTGACAGGCTGATACTTTTGCCTCTATGTCCTCAAGCTGGTTCAATTCTTGATTAAGGTTATTCTTTTGCTCTATAAAGCTAGCTTTTTTCTGTTTGAGATCATCTAACGCAGCACTTAATGACAACTCCTTATCAGCCAGTGTTTTTAAATCTCTTGCAAGTTCCTCGGATATATCATACTGTGGAAGCATTTTTTTAAGCCTGTCAATATTTGAAGCAAGCTTTTCCCGCTCCGGTTCCTTTTCCTTGGCAGCAAGATAGGCAGACTGCAATCTTTGCAGGTCTATATTTTGTGCCTGTATTTCAGTATCCAGCACCTTGATGCTCTGCGTTAGTTTATTTTCGGCTTCCAGTTCCCGCAAATACGCAGCTTCAAGGGGGAAAACAGCACTTAGGGCTTTTTCCGCATCTTGCAGTATTTTCTTCTTCGCACTATATTGACCAGATTGTTCTGTCAGAATCTTATGCTTTTCTTTGACAATATTTAAATTGGTAAAAGCTTGATTGATAAATTGTGCTTGGGTGATTATTGCAATCTGTGAAACAAGCTCTTTATCCAGTTTACCTGTCTGTTTTTTCAATCTATCCCGATTGGTAATGTCAGAAACAATTAAAGCCTGTAAATCCGACAATATATCCTGTGCATTATGTATGGTAGCCGTGCCAAGCTTTTCAAACAGCTTCTGCCCCTGCTCACTTTCAGGGCATGCGATTCCTGAAATGTATTGAAGAATACTCTGCTCAATACTCTCACACCGCTTTTTAGCTTCACGTTCGCCATCCTTTAATAAGCGCTGTGCAATTTGATAGAGGTTAGTATTAAATACACGTCGAAAAATATCGCCCCGCTCTTTACTATCGGCGAGCAAAAGCTGAAGAAACTCACCTTGGGCAATCATAGCAATTTGTTTAAATTGGCGATAGTTGATTCCTAGAAGATCCACGATTTTTCCCGTAACATCCCGATATCCGGTTATGACATCTCCATTAGGCAATTGCAGCATAGCATCGGCGTTTTCAGTTGTCACACCTTCGCCGCTTTTTTTAGGTCGTTCATAACGGGGATTTCGTGTTATAGTGTATATCTTGTTTTTATGTAAAAAAGTCAGCTCGACATAAGTCTTGGTGCCAGGTTCAGCAAAATCACTGCGCAGGGTATCCACGGTTCTGGTAGAACCGCTCGCTTCGCCGAACAGAGCAAATGCAATAGCGTCGAAAATGGTAGTTTTGCCCGCACCGGTATCACCGGTAATAAGGAATAACCCTTGGTCTCCGAAGGCTGCCAAATCCAGTTCTGTTCTTTCGGCATAAGGACAGAAGGCACTCATCACTATTTTTAACGGCTTCATGTTTCGGCACCTCCTGCCTGTTCAAAAACCCTTTCCAAAACCTGAATCTGTTCCGGTGTCAGCTCGTTATTGTTTTGTATCTGATAGAACGCTGCAAATAAATCAATGGGGCTTTTTTTAGCAATATCATCGGAAGCAGCAATCTGTGAAAAAGCAATTTGACTGCTGCGGCTGTTTTCAAAGTCCAGCACCATCAGGTTAGGATAAACCTGTCGTAACTGCCCGATTGCGTCATAGATTTCTTCTTCGTCGGTTAGGGTTGCATGGATGTAATCTTCAGCGTTCTCCGGATCTTCCCGTCCTATACGAAGAAGTTCAGCAATCGGCCCTTTAATTTCACGCATATCATGAAGTGGAGTAAGCGGAATCTGCTTGATTAAAACCTCGCTGTTTTTGCCAAGCTCCAAAAGTGTTGCTGCTTTTTTATGATGCGCTTCGGAAAAGGAATATTTCAAAGGCGAACCGGCATATCGGACGCTATCACGTCCGATTTTTTGTGCTCTGTGTAGATGACCTAAAGCAACATAATCGAAATCACTAAAAGCGCTAACATCCACATGATCCACTCCGCCTATGGACAAACTTTCCGACTCGGAGCGCTCAGGCTGCTGTGCTCCGCTAACCACAAACTGGTGTGCCAGAAGGATATTTCGTTCCTGGGTATTAATCTCCGTTGCAGAAACCACCGCCCGTATGGCTTGCTCATAGGACTCTATTTGCTGTTCAAAGAATGGTCTCACCATAGCAGGTTTTAGAAAGGGCATTAAATAGATGTTGAATTTGCCAAACTCATCTTCAAGTGTTGCCTTTTGCAGAACACCATCAAATACACCAGCGATATGAAGTCCGTTTTTCTGTAAAATCCGGCTTCCAAAGCCTAGGCGTTCAGGTGAATCATGGTTTCCGCTAATCATGAAAACGGGCTGCCCAAGTGCAGTTAACTGCGTTAGAAACTCATCCAATAATTCTACCGCTTCGGCGGAAGGCTGGCTTTTATCATAGACATCTCCGGCAATGAGTACACCATCCGGCTTTTCCTCTTCGGTTATCCTCAAAATCTGCTTCAGTATGTATTTTTGATCTTCAATCATATTAAATTCGTTGACACGCTTGCCAATGTGTAAATCGGCAATATGTAACAATTTCATCGAATCTTTCTCCCAAGTGTTGATTCCTTTTCAGGATTATTCTTATTATATCATCTTACGGCTCTCGTACAGAACTTGTAAAATCTAGGTCATTTGTATTGATGCCTACTGAAGAATATTTTTTCCACACTTTTAAGGCGATAGCTACAAAGCCAGCAGACAGTACATATATAACGAATAAAACGATCCACATACTTGGCACGTATTTTGACAGTATTACAGCAAACGCATTAACAACAGTATGTAACAGAATTGCAAGGGGGTAGAATTTGAAGCTCTTCCCTCCATTTTTCGCAGCAAACCACACTAAAACTGACAATGAAAGGTGAATAGCTACCGCAGCTAGTCGCTCGATTGCGGCCATCAAGAAATCTATGGAAGGAGTTCCTGCGAGTGTTTCAAATGCCTTATACAGTGTCTGTAATTGTACTTCGTCAGTAACTCCGGATATTAGTTGCTCGGCCATATTATTGTTCAGCATAACCGCCATTATAATATTTGATATCATGCTGAATATCAGAATAAACAATGCTTCGATTCCACCGTGGCCTGCCCCGTACATCAGAGAATTCATATCGTTGCCGTTATACTTTTTAAGTAAATTTTTAAACGCAAAAAAACGGCCTGTCTCTTCGAAAATACCGGCCATTAGTCCCCCATAAATACCGTAAAGCCAGATATTGTTCTGAATTACTTTGCCGGCGCCAGATGTCAATATAAATGAGTGAGCAATTCGTTCAAGAAAAAGTGCAAATACTACAAATGTCGCACAACCTATAAAGAACGGTTTAATATCGGCCTTATATTTTTTCCTGAAAATAACGAACAGGACAATAGGGATAGCAATACCGATTAAAGCGGTAATTGACATAAAAACAATTGATAATTTAGGCACAGAGTACTCCATAAATTTATCCTCCTTTAAGTTGCTTTAATTGTATGATATATAAGCTTTCTTTTCAATGATTTGATTAATCAAGTATTGCTACTGGAACCGGGAATAACATATTAAATATTATTACTATTCAATTATTTCGCAGTTTGGAGACTTCTTTTTTATATATATTCATGTGTTTACTCAACTACAGGATAGAATGAAAATGCTTCAAGATTCCATTCCCATGCTTCCTTAACTTTTAGACCTTTCGTATCTATTAAGTTACCTTCAATATCGTACTCACAAATCTCTATATTTGAATCTTCAAGTAAGAAAGCAACATATAACTTACCATCTATAAATTTTACATCTCTTATGGCTCTTCTATTATTATTTCTATCACTTAAAAAAATGTCATTTGTATTATTAAAATATTCATCAAAGACTTTTATAACCTCGTTATTCCCAAGAACATATAATTTGTCTTGATAAGTAAATGCAAAATTGCTTGAAAAATCATTTATATAATATTTTTCATTAACACTTTTTTTTACTACTTCAATCCAAGATCCCTTGTTTATAAATATTCCTTTTTCTTCATCATAAATGTCATGAGATTTATAGAATACAACATTATCTTTATAAAGTACTATGGGCAAATCCGGTTCATTGTTTACATCTTTGCTTATAAAGAATTATCTTCATTCATCAAAATAATTGAATCTTTATTATTTCTTACTCCACTTAATGAAACTATGTACTTATAGCGCTGTTCCACACTGACCGCAAAATCGAGCACCGAGAACAATACCGGAGCCACATTTCGAGCAGAACTTTATCTGCGGCTCAGCTTGGTATGTCAGCGGCAGATCCTCATTCTGCACAGCGTCAGACAGAAACAGCCAGTCAATGTCCTCGCCGTCGTTACATAAGCCGATAGCTCCGGCAGGCGATACCACATAAAAGCTGTCCTCATCGATGGGGTCTTCACTATCGCTTGTTTCGGCAAGCACCAGCAAGCCTTTTACATCGTATCTATCATTGGAAGTGGCAAAGCTCCA
>JAAYNX010000203.1 GCA_012520615.1 Clostridiaceae bacterium
AAATTTTACAATGCACAGAATATAGTTGTGGATCCAGTAATGGTTTCCACAAGCGGTTCAAAACTTCTTAAGGATGATGCGGTGGAAGCCTTGAAAAGTTGTTTATTTCACCAAGCAATTTTATTAACACCTAATATTCCGGAAGCTGGTGTCTTAACAGGCTTATCCATATTAAATGAAGAAGATATGATTCATGCGGCAGAAAATATCAGTAATGAATTCGGCTGTGCCGTTCTCTTAAAAGGTGGTCATAATATAAATGATGCTAATGACTTATTGTATTGGAATCATAAGTATCGCTGGTTTATAGGGGAGAGAATTGACAATAAAAATACTCATGGAACCGGATGTACGTTATCCAGCGCCATTGCTTCATTTCTTGCTAAAGGTATGGATTTGGAAAAATCAATCCAATTGGCGAAGGAATATATATCAGGCGCATTGAGAGCAATGCTAGACTTAGGAAAAGGAAGCGGCCCGCTAAACCATATGTGGAATATATGATTAACAATTACGTTATAATTCATTTTTAGGTGTAAAATATGCTATACTTATTTCGTCTATTTGGTTTATTTCGGAGGAACTTGTGACAAAACTGCTAATTTACTTCAAAGGTTATATTAAAGAAAGTATATTCGGTCCTCTTTATAAATTGCTGGAAGCTACTCTTGAGCTTTTTGTGCCTCTTGTAATTGCGGCAATTATCGATAAAGGTATTTCAAACGGTGATATTAGCTATATTATTCGTATGAGCTTGATATTAGTCGGCCTTGGCATTGTAGGTCTTGTTTTTTCCATTACTGCCCAATACTATGCGGCTAAAGCGGCGGTAGGGTTTATAAAGAAATTAAAGCAAAAATTATTCTCTCATATTCAAAGCTTTTCTTTTTCCGAGCTTGATACAATCGGCACCCCTACTATGATAACCAGAATGACAAGTGACATGAATCAATTGCAAACCGGAGTAAACCTTACATTGAGACTTTTGCTGCGCTCACCCTTTATTGTGCTGGGGGCAATGGTAATGGCGTTTACCATTGATGCAAAAGCAGGTTTAATATTTTTAGCAGCAATTCCGGTTCTTTCTGTAGTTGTCTTTGGAATTATGATTTGGTGCATTCCTCTTTACAAGAAGGTTCAAGAAAGGCTGGACAAAGTTCTGGGCGTAACAAGGGAAAATCTTACCGGAGTCCGTGTTATACGGGCTTTTAATAAGGAAGATGATGAAATTAAAGACTTTGAAGATAAAAATGACGAACTTACAAATATGCAGAATCTTGTAGGTAGAATATCATCTTTAATGAATCCTATTACTTATGTCATTATAAACCTTGCAATAATCACGCTTATATATACCGGTGCAATTCGTGTTGAAGCAGGTATTATTACACAGGGTGCAGTTGTTGCGTTATATAATTACATGACTCAAATTCTTGTTGAGCTAATTAAACTTGCAAATCTAATAATTAATATTACTAAGTCTGTAGCTTGCGGTAATCGCATACAAGCTATACTTGAGATTAAGCCGGATTTTAAACATACAGATAAAGCACCTGTTCAGCTTAAAACAGATATTATGGTTGAATTTAAAGACGTATATCTCCGATACAAAAATGCCGGGGATGATTCTCTTACGAACATCAGTTTTAAAGCAAGAAAAGGCGAAACTATCGGCATCATAGGTGGCACAGGATCAGGGAAATCATCTCTCGTTAATATGATAACACGCTTCTATGATGCAACAAAGGGTGAAGTTCTTTTAGAAGGCATTAATGTCAAGGATTACCCCGTAGAACAACTGCGTAATAAAATCGGCATAGTTCCTCAAAAAGCTGTGTTATTTAAGGGCACAGTGAGAGAAAATATTCGTTGGGGAAAAAATGACGCTTCTGATGAAGAGATTAATGAAGCGCTTGTTCTTGCACAGGTAAAAGAAACGGTTGATTCTAAAGGAGGACTGGACTTTGAAATCGAGCCGGGAGGCAGAAATCTTTCAGGGGGCCAAAAACAAAGGCTTACCATAGCCAGAGCATTAGTAAAAAAACCAGAAATACTGATTTTAGATGACAGTGCATCTGCACTTGACTATGCGACTGATGCTGCCTTGCGTAAATCTATCAGGGAGATGCACCATGCGTGTACAGTTTTTATAGTATCTCAAAGAACTTCTTCAATTCAGCACTCAGATAAAATCATTGTGCTTGATGACGGTGCAATAGCAGGTATTGGCAAACATCAGGAACTTTTAGAATCCTGCTTGGTATATCGTGAAATATATAATTCTCAATTCAAGAAAGAGGGTGGATAGCATGAATAACGGAACATTAAAAAAAGTTTTTAGATATATTAAGCGCTATCGTATTTTGCTATTACTCTCCATCATTCTTGCCGCTGTTACTGTTTCGCTAACCTTATATATTCCTATTCTTGTCGGTAGAGCCATAGATTACATTGTTGGCAAAGGGAATGTTAATTTTGATATTGTTTTAAAGTTGTTGCTTATAATCGGAATAATTGCATCAATTACAGCTTTTCTGGAATGGTTAATGAATGTTATAAATAACAGAATCGCATATCATGTTATTCGGGATGTTCGCGATGAGGCATTTAAAAAAATACAGATACTGCCTTTAAAGTATTTAGATAAAAAGCCTCCTGGCGAAATAGTAAGCCGTGTAATTGCAGATGCGGATCAGTTCGCCGAAGGCTTACTTATGGGATTTACCCGGCTGTTCACAGGGGTTGTTACTATTTTAGGAACTTTCTTATTTATGCTTTCGATTAACTGGATGATAACTGCTGTTGTAGTTTTATTAACCCCGCTTTCTTTGCTTGTTGCCCGCTTTATTGCAAATCGTACCTATAACATGTTTAAACTTCAATCGGAAATAAGGGCAAAGCAAACATCTTTTATTGATGAAATGATAAGCAATCAAAAGGTTGTACAGGCATTCAACAATGAGGATAAGGTGCAAGAAAAATTTGATAAGATAAATGAAGACTTGGAAAAGAGCTCATTGCGAGCAATTTTTTATTCATCAATTACTAATCCGGGTACAAGATTTATAAACAGTGTAATTTACGCAGGTGTTGGCTTAACCGGAGCATTAGCTGCCGTTAGCGGAGGAATTACGGTAGGGGGGCTGACCAGTTTTCTAAGTTATGCAAATCAGTATACAAAGCCCTTTAATGAGATTTCAGGTGTTATTACCGAGCTACAGAATGCTCTTGCTTGCGCAGCAAGAATTTTCGAGCTTATCGAGGAGGAACCCCAGATTCCCGATTCTGACAATGCAATTATACTTAATAAAGTAAGTGGCAAGATTGAACTAGAAAATGTGGAATTTTCATATACAAACCGTAGTAAACTTATACAGAACCTTAATCTTCATGTAAAACAAGGTCAAAGAGTTGCCATTGTTGGACCCACCGGAAGCGGTAAAACAACTGTTATCAATTTACTTATGCGTTTTTATGATGTAAACAATGGCAGCATTAAAATGGAAAACCATGATATACGCAACATAACAAGAAAGAGCCTAAGAAAAAACTATGGAATGGTTCTGCAAGAAACCTGGCTAAAAACCGGATCGATACGTGAGAATATTGCTATGGGAAACCCTCAAGCAACCGAAAAAGAAATAATTGAGGCTGCGAAATTTGCCCATGCCCACAGCTTTATCAAGCGTCTGCCAAATGCCTATAATACAGTAATTGGTGAGGATGGAGGAAGCCTGTCCCAAGGTGAGAAACAGCTTTTATGTATTGCACGGGTGATGATAAGTCTTCCACCAGTTTTAATTTTAGATGAAGCTACATCATCCATCGATACCCGTACCGAGCTTAAAATACAAGAGGCTTTTGCGAAAATGATGAAGGGGAGAACCAGCTTTATAGTTGCACACAGACTTTCAACCATTAGAGAGGCAGATATAATACTTGTTATGAAGGATGGTTCCATTATTGAACAGGGAAAACATGATGAACTTCTTGCAAGGAACGGTTTCTATGCAAGCCTATATAATAGCCAATTTGCCATATAGATATTATTGGTACAGAAAAACTACCAATGTAGGGAGGAAATATGCTGACAGTATTCAAAAAACGTCCATCAATAATAATTAAGGCTCAGGAAGCAAAATTCAAACCTCATTTTTTAATTCAAATTTTAATTTTTTTAGGTGTGTTTCTTGCTATACAGGTAGCAATGCTTATTCCCTTATTTATATATGGCTTAATTTATATTCTAAAGATAGATGGCAGTGAAATGCTACAAACGGAAGACCCAGACGCATTAGCAGAATTTTTGTTTAGATTTCGAAACGAACTGATTCTACCAGCGCTTATATGTACTGCCTTAACGACTATATTAACAATAATATATTGCAGGGCTATTGAAAAACGCAGTCTATACTCCATGGGATTTGTAAGGAAAAAGGCTGTTAAAGATTATCTTGCCGGTGCGGGAATCGGAATTATCATGTTTGGTGTTGCCGTATTAATAGCCTTTTTATCTGGAACCCTTTCATATAACGGTTTTGTTCTGGGAAACGGTATTAATCTTCTACTAGCATTTTTAGTCGGCTTTATTATTCAAGGAATGAGCGAAGAGGTGCTTTTAAGAGGATATTTTATGGTTTCTGTGGCGAGTAAATACTCAATTCTTCTGGCTGTAATATCTAACTCTTTAATCTTTGCTCTACTTCATATTTTCAATAACGGAATTGCTTTACTTCCTTTAATAAACTTAGTTTTGTTTGGAATATTCGCATCAATATACACATTGAAAATGGATAGCATTTGGGGAATAAGCGCAATCCATACAACCTGGAATTTCGCACAAGGAAATATTTTTGGTATAAAAGTAAGCGGGATTAATGCACAGGTATCATTGTTTTCATTTAAGTCAAGTGAGGCGGGGAAGATAATAAACGGTGGTTCTTTTGGGCTTGAAGGCGGCCTTGCGGTTACCACAGTTTTAATATTGAGTATTATAATTATATTGAGCATAGAAGGCAGAAACCTTAGTAATGATATAAACGAGACTCATGATCTTGTAAATTACGAAGTATAGTTGTTTTTTACTATTGATTTTTTTATACTATTGTTATATCATATAGAATGTAATGGATTACATAAAATTTATAACAGCATAATTAAACAAAAACAAATATTTTTTTACTTATTAATGTAATCGATTACATTGGAGGAAATATGAGTACTATTCAAGATGTTGCAAAATTAGCGGGTGTTTCTGTGGCAACAGTGTCACGTGTTTTAAACAATAGTAATCTCGTCAGCCAAGATACAAAAAAATTAGTAGAAGAAGCCATAAAAAAACTCGATTATCAGCCTAATTTATTAGGTCGTAATTTACGACGCTCGGAAACTAAAATGATACTTGTTCTTTTGCCCAATATTTCAAATCCTTTTTACAGTAAAGTAGTTAAAGGAATCGAGAAAGTAGCCCATAATAATGGTTATAATGTTATGCTATGCAATACTGATTCTGATGCAAAAAGAGAACGAATGTATCTGGATCTTCTAAAAAATCATTTAACAGATGGTGTTATTTTTATGGCTCCCAAAATTGAAAAAGCGGAGCTTGCCGAGATAGGAAAGAACTATCCTGTTGTCCAATGCTGTGAATATAAAGAAGGTACTGGAGTTCCGTATGTTTCCATAGATAATTTTTCTGCATCATATATGGCTGTGAAACACCTTATAGATATTGGGCACCGTAGAATTGCATTTTTAGGATGTGAAAGTAAGTTTAATTCGGCTATGCAAAGAAAAAATGGCTATATTAAAGCACTGGAAGATCATGAAATAAATTTCGATGATTCGATTGTTTTATACGGAGATTATACCTTTAATAGCGGTTTTAGTGTAGGACATAAACTAATGGCTCTTAAAAATCGTCCAACGGCACTATTTGCCATTTCTGATTTTATGGCAATTGGCGTTATAAAGGCAATAAAAGAAAAGGGTTTAAAAATACCTGATGACTTTGCGGTTATGGGATTTGATAATATCAGCTTTACCTCAATGTATGATCCCATGGTAAGTACCATTTCCCAACCAAGATATGATATGGGAAGAGCGGCCATGGAATTAATACTGAAGCAACTGCAAGGCGTGCAATGCAACTATGAGGAATTACTTTTAGAACACGAATTAATAATCCGTGAATCAACGGTAAAATAGGGAGGTTTATATGGAGAAAAAATTAAAAGTAGCTATCATCGGGTGCGGGGGAATTGCTTTAGGCAAACATATGCCCGGTCTCGCCAAACTTAAATCAGTTGAAATGATAGCTTTTTGTGATCAAAGTGAAGAAAACGCCATTAAAGCTATGAAAAAATTTGGTACAGCGGATGCTAAGGTTTACTCAACTTATAAGGAACTATTAGACAACCCGGAAATTGATGTGGTTCATATCTGTACTCCAAATAAGACACACGCTGATATAGCTGTATATGCAATGGAAGCCGGGAAGCATGTTATGTGCGAAAAACCTATGGCAAAAAACTCCAAAGAGGCAAAAAGAATGCTCGAAGCCAGCAAAAGAACCGGTAAAAAGCTTACGATTGGTTATCAAAACCGTTTCAGGAATGACTCAATTTACCTTAAAAAGGCATGCCAAAGAGGAGATTTAGGAGAAATATATTTTGCTAAAGCACATGCTATAAGGCGTAGAGCGGTACCTACCTGGGGTGTGTTTTTAAATGAAGATGAGCAAGGAGGAGGTCCGCTGATTGACATCGGAACCCATGCCCTTGATCTTACACTTTGGATGATGAACAATTACAAACCAAAATATGTTGTGGGGAATACATACCATAAACTTGGCAAACGGCCTAATGAGGCAAATGCCTGGGGTTCATGGGACCCTGAAAAATATAAAGTAGAAGATTCAGCTTTTGGTTTCATAACCATGGAAGATGGCGCTACCATTTTTTTAGAATCAAGCTGGGCGCTGAACACCTTAGATGAAGGTGAAGCAATTACAACTCTTTGCGGCACTGAGGGCGGGGCTGATATGAAGGATGGTCTAAGGCTTAACGGTGTTGAGTTTTCAAGAATGTATACAAAAAAACCTGTTTTAGAAGCAGGGGGTGTGGCCTTTTACGATGGTGAGGATGAATCGGCTGCAGACAGAGAAATCAGGTCTTGGATTGAATGTATTTTAAATGATACCGAGCCTATTGTAAAACCCGAAGAAGCTTTAGTAGTAACAGAAATTTTGGAAGCTATCTATGAATCGTCCCGTACAGGCAAGCCTGTTTATTTTAATAATTAAATTTAAATAATAAAATTAAAGGGGAAAATTTATGGAACTTGGATTCTTAACTGTATGTCTTGGAAATATGCCGCTAAAAGAAAAAGCAAAATGGGCTGGTGAAAACGGGTTTAAGGAATTAGAGGTGGCATGTTGGCCAAAAAGCAATACCCGTGACTATTCCTCCTGTGATCTCGATGTAGAAAATTTCACAGAGCAAGATGCGAAAATAATAAATGAGTATTTAAAAGAATATGGACTTACCATATCTTCTCTGGCTTACTATGATAATAATCTTCACAAAGACCTAGCCAAGCGCACTTTAATTAATAATCATGTTAAGAAATGTATTGATGCTGCAAATATGCTCGGAGTTCAGGCAGTAGGCACTTTTACAGGCAGAAACATTGATAAGAGTATTAAGGATAATTTTGACGAGTTCGAAGTAGTATTTAAAGACCTTATTTCATATGCAGAGAATAAAGGCGTTCGTCTGATGATAGAAAACTGCCCAATGGAAGGATGGCAAGCGGCTGGACAACCTGGGAACATCTCTTTTACTCCCGAATTATGGGAAGAAATGTTTAGAAGGATTCCAAGCAAAAATTTTGGTCTTAATTTTGACCCATCCCATTTATTGTTTCAACTTATAGACTATATACCACTGATAGAGAAATTTAAGGATAGAATATTTCATGTTCATGCTAAAGATTCAGAGGTTTATCAAGATAAACTTAAATACTACGGTGTTTTTAATTGCCAGCTAGGCGGTCATAACGAGGGCTATTGGAGATTCCGTATGCCGGGATTAGGCCAGGTTGACTGGGAAAAATTCTTAAAGGCGCTAGATGATATAGGGTACAACGGAGTTGTTAGTATCGAACATGAAGACCCTTTATACGAAGGAAGCGAAGAAAAAGTAAAAGAAGGTTTGATTATCGCCAGAAAGCATTTAGAACAATATATGAAGTAAAGACTCACATGTAAAATATAGGGCCTGCCTAAAAACTATTTATACAATGATAAATGAATCCAATTTTTGACTTAGTTTGAACCGCAGTAGATGTCATGTGTGGAGCGGAGCATGGATTGCGGAGCGCCGCGAATAATTTCCGGATGAAATTCCTGAGCGGCACACATGACATCTACTAGAGGTTCGGCTGTTGAATTCATAGCAGTGTAACAGCAAAATAGTTTTGAGACTGCCCTTGTGTATTAAGATTTAATAAGTTTCAACAAACAATTCAAAGTGAGCTTGAGCATGTGCGCATGCAGGGCAAAGATCTGGAGCTTCCTCGCCTTCATGTATATATCCGCAATTTCCGCATTTCCAGAATACCTTACCGTCTTTTTTGAATACAGTTCCATCCTCTATATTCTTAGCTAATTTATTAAAACGGATCTCATGCTTTTCTTCGGCAGAGGCAATGCTTCTATAAACCTGTGCTATTTCCGGGAATCCTTCTTTATCTGCAATATCAGCAAATTGCGGATATAGAATGCTCCATTCCTCATTTTCACCATGGGCAGCAGCCTTGAGATTATCAAGTGTTGTACCTTGAGCTACAGGAAATCCGGCTTGAATTTCAATGTTTTGAGGCAATTCACCATCGAAGCCTGCCAGCAAGAATTTAAAGAATCTTTTTGCGTGTTCCTTTTCGTTATCAGCTGTTTCACTGAAAATATTTCTAATCTGCTTATAACCCTCTTTATCCGCAACAGAGGCATAGAAATTGTAACGATTTCGTGCCTGAGACTCACCTGCGAAGGATTTCATTAGGTTTACTGCGGTTTCTGTTCCTTTTAAGCTTTTCATTTATTTACCTCCTAAAAGAAATATTTTCTTTATTTTATCAGAATAAATGCCTTTTAACAATTCAATAGAAAAATATTACTCAATAAAAGACCTTATATTCCAGTAGCTTTATATGATAGAATTAAACCGACAAATACAATTGTGGGGTTACGATAATGCAATATGACATCGCAATAATAGGCGCAGGGCCTGCAGGAGTTGCTTTGGCTTCTTTTCTATCCAAGCAGTATAGAATTCTTCTTTTAGACAGACGAGATCTTATTGATGGTGAAAACCAAAAGGCAAAATGTTGTGGAGGGCTTCTTGCTCCTGATGCACAAAAAATGCTTGGTAGAATGGGGCTTGCTGTGCCTAAAAGTGTTCTTGTAGATCCTCAAATATTTTTAGTACGAACCATAGATTTTGATAATTATTTAGAAACCTTTTATCAGCGTTACTATTTTAATATGAGCAGATTTTCCTTCGATGAATGGTTAGTTTCTTCAATCCCTGACAATGTTGATTTGGCATTAGGTTGCAGGTTTACTTCCTTAGTTGAATGTAAGGATGGGTATGAGCTTGCATTTTTGTATAAAAATAAAATATATACCGAAAGAGTCAAGCTGATTATTGGTGCGGATGGTGCATGGTCAAAAGTTCGCGACCAGATTTACGGAGAAAATAATAATTTGAAAAAATATATTGCCATACAGGAATGGTTTGAAACAGATAAAAACCTTCCATATTACGGAGCAATTTTTGATAGTAGCATAACTGATTTTTACTCATGGACTATACCAAAAGAAGGAAAGCTTATTATCGGCTCTGCGCTTGCGCCGCAAAAAGAGGCCAATAAGAAGTTTGAGAGTTTAAAAAGTAAGCTAAGGGAATATGGTATAGTTTTTGGCAATTGTATTAAAAGAGAGGGCGCTTATTTAATCAGGCCCACAAGAAAAGACATTGTTACAGGAAATGATCATGCAGCATTAGTTGGAGAAGCAGGTGGCTTTATAAGCCCCAGCTCCGCCGAGGGAATAAGCTTTGCTTTAAAGAGCGCTTATGCATTAGCTATGAGCCTAAACGAAGGAATAGGGGATTTTCAGAAAAGATATAGAAAAAATCTTCGTCCTGTTTTAAGGTCTATAACATTCAAGGAATTGAAAAGCCCGGGCATGTATAACAAAACAATTAGAGGTATGGTTATGAAAAGCGGAATACTAAGCTGTAAACGGCTCTTTAATCAGGATTAGTGTTTTGTTTGATACTATAACGTGGCCCTTGGCGCTCTTCCATATTTCTTAGCTCGTTGATAATATAGAGGGGACGCCCCTTAGCTTCGTCGTATATGCGACCGATATACTCACCGATAATACCTAGCATAAGAAGTATTATGCCATTAAAGAAAAGACTTACCGCAATTAACGAGGTCCATCCGGATTGTGATGTTTCAGGGAAGAATAACTTTTGAATGAGTACAGCTATTAAGTAAATAAAGCTGATACCAGAGAGAATAGCACCTATATATGATGCCAATTTAAGCGGTTTATAGGAAAAAGACATAATACCGTCCATTGCAAGCTTAATCATTTTTTTTAGCGGATACTTAGTTTCACCCGCAAAACGCTCGTTTCGCTCAAACTCTATGGCAATTTGTTTAAAACCAACCCAACTCATTAAGCCTCTGACATATCGGCTACGCTCTGGAAGTTGTTTCAGAGCCTCACACACCTTGCGGTCGATTAGCCGAAAATCTCCTGTATCAACGGGTATTTCAACGTTGGTAAGGCTGCGAAGAATCCTGTAATAAGCCTTTGCGGTAAATTTCTTAAAGGCTGTTTCACCTTGTCGTGATTTTCTTTTTCCATAAACTACGTCATAACCTTCACGCCATTTTTTTATCATATCCGGAATCAACTCGGGAGGGTCCTGAAGGTCACCATCGATAATAACCATACATTCTCCCGCCGCATAGTCCATACCTGCAGTAATTGCTATTTGATGCCCAAAATTTCGGGCGAAATCTATCATTTTAATATTCGTGTCTTTATTGCATAAATCATTTATTATAGCTCTTGTATTATCACGGCTGCCATCATTTATAAAAATGATTTCATAGCCCTCTCCTATACTACTCATTACTTGGGTTAATCTACGATGAGTTTCTATTATTACAGCTTCCTCATTATACATTGGCACAATTACGGAACATAAAATTTTATCCATGACAGCCTCCTAAAATGCAATGTTTCACCAATTAGTATACTATAAATTTTCCAGTATTTCATTTGCTGCTTTTTCTCCTAATCTTACCGCATAGTTCAATCCTCTGTCCTCTGGGTATATTTGCGGCATTGAAGCCAAATAAAGTCCTTCTATCGGAGTTTTTATAGCCGGCATTTTTTTGCCATAATCAAGCGTAATGACAGGTTGTGCAAATGGTGCCCGACTTAAAGTGATATTCTTTATAATGCCATCTTTAATATCAGGAAATACCTTTTTTAATCCCTTAATAAATTTTTTGATTACACATTGATCCGGTGCAGAATATAAAGGATTAGAAACATCCAAGTACCTGGAAAGATATACAATATGAGAATCGTAACCTCTCAATCCTACTAGATTCGTATGCTCAACTATGAGAACGAAGGGTAAACCTTCTTGCGCTACAGTAATCCAATAATATGGTGAAAGGCTCTCTGAAAGCTCTAAAATAAGACAAATGTTCGCTTTATAGGCAATACTATTGAGTGATTTTTTATAATGAGCCAAATGGTTTTCTTCATCTTTTGGTTGATGGGCAGGGCTTTCTATCGCTGATGGGGGATTTTTCCCCGCTTCGAGGTTTAATAAATCAGTTCCTGCAGAATCTTGTAAAACACTTGAAAGGATGGTTGGCGAGCTTGTAAACAATACCTTATCATAGCTAGCTTTAGAATCTTGTGTTAAAACTTCAAACAAATCTTTTTCAGCCTTGCTTATTTTCGTGACCTCTTTATTTAACAGTATATTTCCGCCATTTTTAATTATTTGTTCTCCTATTTTATCTATAACACTTTTAAAAGCTCCGTCTATATAACCTAGCATCTCTTTGTTTAAACTCTTTCCTCTTGAAGTACCCCGAAGCTTAAGCTTATTCCAAATCCATGTGCCGGAGATACTATTGCTATCAAAATCAAATTTAGATTTAATAAGAGGCTCCCATACCTTTTCCCAGACATCTTTCCCTGACCGCTTAATAATCCATTCTTTGGCGGTAATCGATTCAAAGGTTGAGTAGTCATTAATAAATCTTGAACAGAGTACCATGATGCCCATACGAATCCTAGAAATCAATGAAAGGGGCTTAAAAAGCAAAAGATCAAGAGGTGTAGTAAAAGGGTAGAGGTTATCATTAATATAAATTGCATTTTTAGGTTCGTACCAATTAATCAGGTTATTTATATTAAGCTCATCAATTAGAGCCAGAAATTCAGAATCGCTTACAAAGATATGATGATAAAAGCGGTCTATGGCTTCAGATCCAATATTCACCGAAGATGATAATCCTCCTAAATAATTTTCTTTTTCATATAGAGTAACTTTATGTCCGCTTTGCGATAGTCTTAAACCGGCGGTCAAACCGGTCAAACCCGCTCCTATAATTGCTATATTCATAATATCCGTCCTGTTTTATTTATATATTACTTTTTTATAAAGGATGAAGTTCCATGAAATTATAAAGAACATAATCAAAATTTTGGGAAGATATAATACCTGCCAAGATCCTTCTCCGCTTAAGACAGCTAAAATATAACGGATTGCGGAAAACAGCAATATATTGCCCACTATCAGATTGAAGAAGAAAAGAATACCATATAGAATTAACTGCCTTTTAAAGTTTGTTTTTGATTTGAATGAAAAGAACTTGTTTAGCAGAAAATTCAGCCAGAATATAATGGTATAGACCAAAATATTAACCATTACTTCACCTATTGGTATTATATTTCTGAGTACAATAAAAAGGGTATATTCAATTGAAAAGCAAAGCACTCCAACAAAAATATACCTGAAAAATTGAGCCAGCGAATCAGGGGTAAAAAGTTTTTTCAGTATTGGCAGAGTGCAAAGCCATTCTAATAGATTTTTCATTTGTGATTAACCTCCAAATTACCATTCCCAACGAGGGAGAAGCTGTATTATATTTAAATATACTCTAGGAACCTCAAGCCCCGATAATAGCGGGTAATAAATAATGAACAACAATAAGAACACTATTAAAAAGATTTCTGTGAATTTGCGGCTAATTATATTCTTTTCTTCTAAATATCTAAAAAGAATACCAACCATTAATATGAGAAAGGGAATACAGGAAAAATAGTGGTATATAAAAGTAATTTTTCTCGGAGCAATGACCCAAGGTAGGTATTGCGATAAATAACCTATTACAGGAAACAATAACAGCTTGTTTTCGCCAAGAAAGTTTCTTTTCTTAAAAAGGCTTGCCAGTAAAGACCATAGTATTATAAAAAACGCAACAAAACCAATCCAGAACAGCAATGGATGACCAAAACCGGCGATAGCAGCTCCCCAATTAGCAGGAAGTAAAGCCCCCTGAAAATAGAAAATAGGGCGTATATCCAAAGGCCATTCATACCATGGTGAAGCATAGGGATGAGATTCAACAACACCCTTATGATATTCAAACATACTTTTAACCGACGCTAATACCGATTCTAGAAGGCTTATGTTATTTTCTTTATAGTCTATGGGAATAAAAGATAAAACATATATGGTAATAGGAATAACAATAAAGAATATAATGCAGAACAGGCATGTTAAGAAAAAATATTTACTTAACCAACCACTAAGTTCTTTAGATTTAATTTTTCTTGAAATTCCTTCATTATTAATTCTCAAATTTAATTGATTATTAAGATCATTATACTCATAACCTCTTGATAAGAAAAACAGTATTGCCAGACCTGAGGCTCCATAGAGTGCAATCCATTTTGTTGCCCCGCCCAGACCAAGAAAGATACCACTCAATAGTAGGGGAATTATGGATTTAAAAAATCCACGTTCATAAGATTTAGAATCATAGTAATCAAACATAAAATAGAACATCATCATTATAAATAATACAGTATAGCTGTCTATGGTGGCTAGACGAGTCTGAGTAAAATGCATAAAGTCAAACATCATTAAGTAAGTGCAGAAAAATGCCCAGAAGGTGTTTTTAAAGAAACGCTTAGCAATAATATACATCAAGGGAATCATAGCTGCACCAAATAGGGTTCCCATGATTCTCCAGCCGAAAGGATTCATACCAAAGATACTTATTCCAAAAGCTATAATGGTTTTACCAAGGGGAGGATGAGTGTTTTCATAAAGGATATCCCGTTTCTCAAGCTGTTCTAAAGCAGTTCGTGGAAAATAAATCTCGTCAAAATAAGTGCCGTTTAAAACAGTCGGGCGATCGGGAACCAACTCTTGCTCATCAAACAATTTTTCGACACCCACAGTTGATGGTTCTGTTGTTGTAGTAAATCCGGTCAATAGATTCTCACCGCTAAAAAAACCGATTTCAAGGTACTCGGCTTTGTAAAATCTGTTTTTATCGTGTTCTATATCAGTTCTTAAATATCTGTTTGTAAATCTTAGCTTATCGGTTGTTACAGTATCAGTGGTATAATGCCATTTAAATACCGACTTCATATCCAGATAGGAATAAGGTTTAAATTCTCCATCTTGATTAGCCTCTATTTCCAAACTTCCAAAACAGCCCCATTCATGCCCAAGACCGCCAAATAACATGATTTTATCAATAGTAACTTCCTTACCAAAATCAACTACAAAACTTTCGTTCAGAGTATTGGGTTCCCAACCGGATTTTGGAGCATCAAAAGAGCCGAGATTAATCAATGCAATAATCAAATATATAATAGTCATTATTGTCATAATTATTGTATCTTTTTTATTTATCTTTCCAGTCATGGTTTATCTCCTCTTATGTGTTTGTTAGGTTTTATAAAAGCTATATAACCTTGATAAATAGAAACCGCATAGCTTGCAAGTACCAAGAATGAAAAAAGAAATGCAAGGCCATCCCGGCGTTCTAACCAATATATTTCTCTAAAAGAGATTATATACAAATATAGTTGATTTATAAATACCGAAAAGCTGACTAGAGCAAGTGGAAGCAAATGTCTTAGTTTATATACACAGGCTAATGTAATAAAAATTATAGCAGGCAACAGGTAGCGCTCGTGCATTTTTGTCATGAAAAAGAAGGCACTGAACTGAACAAGGTAAGAAAAATAAGCTATTGCATATGTTGACGCCTTACCTTTTGATAAGCAAATAAACGCATATATAGTTCCTGCAATCATTAAAATATTACCCCAGGTAAAATAGTTTAGACCTAAAAAAGGGAGAACATCAGGCTGAATTTGCCCTTTGAGGAGAAACCAAAAATTAAAAGCATTAGCTGTGGCATATGGATAATCTTTTATGCTGTTAAAATATAGCTCAAATAGCCAATAAAGCGGATCAATAAAAGAAGGAAGTTTATTTGCCAGGCTTGTAGGCAAATAGAACGGCAGAACGATTGCATAGTATAAAAAAAGCCCTGATAATATCCCTGTAATTAATCGGACAAAAGATTTTAAATCTAATCTGAAATCTCTAAAGTAGAGATATATTACAACCGGTAATAGCAGTCCGCTTTGAGGCTTTGTTAAAACCGAAATAAGAAAAAGCAAAGCGGCGAGGTTGTGTTTTTTGTAAACAAAGAGTGTAAGAACCCCTATAAGCATAGTTGCCGGAATAGAATCAAATTGCCCCCAGACCGATGAATTGAAAAAAACTCCGGGATTTACTAAGTATAGTAAAGCCAAAAATGTACCCGATTTTATTCTGTTTTCCTTCCTAGAAATTATAATTAGAAGCCAAGCGCCTATAAACTCGAATAAAACTGACCAAAGCTTTATAAGATATGCGTGTAAAGCTGGTGAAACCGAAAAATTATTTGCAATTATTCCGGTTAACCATAAAAAATACTGAAAAAAAGGTGCATATACTACATGAAAGCCAGATGAACCATAGAATTGAGAAGGCCCGTATTCAGCCAAATACTTGCTCCAAGCAACATAGCCGGCCATATCAATAGGGTAAGGTTTTATACAGGTTATAATAATACGAAAAATAACAATAAGAAATGAAGCGAGTATAAACATTTCAGAGTTTTTTTTGTTATAATTACTATGATTAATTTTGAGGCTTGTTTTCTGCACGGTATCCTCCGTAGGTTAAGTTTCATTATTATATACCATACTCTTTATAGCATGTGTATCATTGTAAAACAAAAACAAGCAAAAAAAAAGCACCATAGGGATTTATTTATAAAATAATAGCAATCCTAATTTTGGTGCAAATGGAAATAATATAAAACTTCTACATATATAAAAGGAGGAATAAATAACTTATTTATATTATACCATTAAACGATCGTTTCTAATGTTACTTTTTGATTAAAATTATTAACAAAAGATGAACAAAACCTTTTTGACTATTGAATATACAATCGTCTGATGTTTGCTTTTTCATACTGTTTAGTTTATTATAGGTAGTGTTAATTTATATAATGTGAACATAAAAAATTAGATAAATTTTGGAGTGTTTTTATGACAATTTATGAGAGTACAAGGGGCGGTAAAGAAGGGATAACCTCTGCTGAAGCAATTAAGAGAGGAATTGCTCCAAATGGGGGATTATATGTTCCACAACAAATAAAAGAGCTTACTCTAGAAAAAATTACAGACTTAGTAAATATGTCTTACTCACAACGGGCGGTAAGTATATTAAAACTGTTCTTAGAGGATTACACCGAAGAAGAACTCACTGATTGCGTAAATAAAGCTTATAACACTACTAGCTTTTCAAATAGCGACATTGCTTCTGTGAAGTCTATTAATGATAGCATGCATATTTTGGAGCTTTGGCATGGTCCGACCTGCGCTTTTAAAGACATGGCCCTGCAAATACTACCTCACTTTTTGGTTAAAGCGATGGAGAAAACCGGAGAAAAAAGTGAAGTTGTTATTCTTGTTGCAACCTCCGGAGATACTGGCAAAGCTGCATTAGAAGGCTTCGCCGATGTTGATGGAACGCAAATTATGGTATTTTATCCCGTGGATGGTGTTAGCGAGGTTCAGAAATATCAGATGATAACCCAAACCGGGAAAAATGTAAACGTATTTGGGGTTAAAGGTAATTTTGATGATACCCAATCTGGAGTAAAAAAAATATTCACTGATCAAGATTTGAAAAAGGAAATGGAAGCAAGAGGGTTAAAGTTTTCATCGGCCAATTCAATAAATTGGGGAAGACTTGTACCTCAGATAGTATATTATTTTTCAGCATATGCCGACCTTATTAAGCTTAATCGTATAAAAGCTGGTGACAAAATTAATTTTGTAGTGCCCACAGGTAACTTTGGCAATATTTTAGCAGGCTTCTATGCAAAACTTATGGGGCTTCCCGTAAATATGTTTATATGCGCTTCTAATGATAACAATATCCTGACTGATTTTATCAGAACAGGGAGTTATGATAAACGCAGAGAGTTTGTAAAAACTGTGTCTCCTTCAATGGATATACTAATATCCAGTAACCTTGAAAGGCTTTTGTACGAACTTACTGAACATGATGACAAAGAAGTTTCACAGTGGATGAATCAATTAAATGAGTTTGGCCACTACAAAATTGGGAAAAATATATTAAATGAAATACATAAGCATTTTTGGGCAGGTTGGTCAAACCAGGATGAAACACTGAAGACTATTGAATGTGTTTATTCCGATTATAATTACGTATTGGACACACATACAGCTGTTGCTGTTGATGTTTACGATAAATATGTAATTACTACTGGAGATTTAACCCCTTCCGTGGTATTATCAACTGCAAGTCCTTTTAAGTTTAACACCAGTGTATGCAAAGCACTTTTTGGGGCTGAAAAGATAGCTGACAAATCTGAGTTTGAACTGCTAGAGCTTTTATCAAAAGAGTGTAATTTGCCTATACCTGCTGGGCTTAAGGATTTAAACGAAAAGACTGTACTTCATAATACTGTATGCGAAAAATATGAAATGAAAACTGTCGTAACTAAAAACCTTTTGTAAAGGAGTATTTAATATGGCAATTGAATTAACACAGGGTGTCAAATTATCGAAGATAGTAACAGAATTAGCGTTAGAAAAACTATACTATTTAGATGAACATGATGATATTAAGATTGAGACGTCGGATATTAATCGTCCGGGACTTCAATTAGCCGGCTTTTTTGAATATTTTGGGGTTGATAGAATTCAGATTATAGGTAAGGTTGAAATGACCTATCTTGATCAATTAGATGCACAAACGCGTTCCCAAAGCATTCGAAGGCTATTTTCCACCGGTATACCCTGTGTGGTTCTGGCAAGGGGAATAGAGCCATATAGTGAAATGATACAATATGCAAAAGAGTTCAATGTTCCATTTTTGCGCACCAATGAAGACACCTCTCGTTTTAGTAGCAGCCTAATAGCATATTTGAATGTTGAGCTTGCTCCTATGGAGACATTGCATGGAGAACTTATTGAGGTATACGGTGAAGGAGTTTTGATACTTGGTGAAAGCGGAGTTGGTAAAAGTGAAACAGCGCTGGAACTGGTAAAGCGTGGTCATAGGCTTGTCGCCGATGATTTAGTTGAGGTTAGAAGAGTATCAAGCAAGACCCTTGTTGGATCAGCACCTGAAATTATACGCCACTTTATTGAAATTCGCGGAATAGGAATATTGGATGTAAAATATCTTTATGGTGTAGGTTCTGTCAAAATTACTGAGGGGATTGCTCTTGTTATTAATATGGAAATATGGGATCCTCAGAAGCATTATGAGAGGCTTGGAACAGAAGAATTAACCACTGAGATTCTGGGAATTAAAGTACCTTCTTTGACAATTCCCGTCCGTCCAGGCAGAAACCTTGCAATAATTATTGAGGTTGCTGCTATGAATAACAGACAGAAAAAAATGGGATATAATGCTGCACAGGCGTTTACTAAAAAGATTACGGAAGATATTCAAAAAAGTGCAGAACTTATTTAATAACAAAATAAGTAATTAAATAGAGTTTTCAAAAAATATAAATTATTAGTATTAGGTAAATTCAAGGAGTGGAATCTTTTGCATAAAAATGATATTTACAGTGAGCTTGAAGCCCTTTGTGGTTCATGTACCATTCTAAGAGATGTTCCGATGAAAGAACACACAACAATGAAGGTAGGCGGAAAAGCAGCTCTTATGATTATACCTGAATCAATTTCTTGTATTCAAAAGTTTATCGCTTTCTTAAAAAATACTGAAATACCGTATATGATAATAGGGAATGGATCAAATCTCATCTTTCGTGACAGCGGTTATAATGGTGTTATTATTAAACTTGGTGCGGCTTTATCTGCAATTGAGGTCAATAATAATATAATTTCAGCAATGGCAGGTTCTTCCCTTGCTCATGTTGCCAGTGTTGCACTGGAGCATTCACTTACCGGATTAGAATTTGCTTCAGGCATTCCGGGAAGTATAGGCGGAGCTGTTTGTATGAATGCGGGGGCCTATGACGGAGAAATGAGACAAGTTGTTGAAGAGTCCCTCTGCATCGATAAAGACGGAAATTTGATTACTCTAAAAGGTAATGAACACAATTTTTCCTATAGACACAGTAGATTACAGGATGATGACTTAACGTGCTTACAAGTTAAATTACGGCTTGAAAAGGGAGAAAAGAGCTTAATTCAAGCAAAGATGAATGAATTAAATGCGAGACGACGTGAAAAGCAGCCATTGAATTTCCCTAGTGCAGGAAGCATTTTCAAACGTCCTCCCGGCAGCTTTGCAGGGAAACTGATTGATGACTGTGGATTACGGGGTACAAAAATTGGCGGGGCGCAGGTATCGGATAAGCATTGCGGATTTATCGTAAATACAGGCAATGCAACAGCAGAAGATATAATATCACTAGTTGAATACGTGCGAGATTCGGTTTATAAGAGCTCTGGCATTAAGCTAGAACTTGAGGTGAAAATAGTCGGGGGTAGCTAAATATGGAATTACTTATCATCACAGGCATGTCAGGCGCAGGAAAAAGTCTTGGAGTTAAATACTTTGAAGATATTGGTTATTTCTGTGTCGATAATCTTCCGCCTTCCTTAATTCCTAAATTTGCAGAAGTAATTATGCACGGAAAATCAAATATGGACAAGATTGCCCTTATTATAGACATCCGTGGTGGTGCAATGTTTTTGGATCTTTTACCGGCTTTGGCTACCTTGGTAGACATGGATATAAAATATAAAATCTTATTTTTAGATGCATCAGATGCAGTTTTAGTAAAGAGATTCAAGGAAAGCAGGCGTATGCACCCACTTTCTCAGGAAGGCCGCATATCTGACGGCATAGCAGAGGAAAGAAAAATACTGAAAACAATTAAAGACAAGGCTGATGTAATTATTGACACATCAAATATGAATCCACGTCAACTAAGAGAAGCAATAACAGATCATTTTGTCAAAGGAAAAAGCTTCACAGGGTTGCTGGTTAATATTGTTTCTTTTGGCTTTAAGTACGGCATTCCGATAGATAGCGACCTAGTATTTGATGTTAGATTTATTCCCAACCCGTACTATATTCCTGAGCTCAAAGCTAGGACAGGTCTGGAGACAGAAGTAGTTGACTATATTGTCAGCTTTCCTGAGGCAAGAACTTTTATAAATAAGCTAAATGATATGATTAGTTTTCTGTTGCCACAATATGTTAAGGAAGGGAAGAGCCAGATAGTAATCGCCATAGGCTGCACAGGGGGCAAACATCGTTCTGTTGCAATTGCCAACAAGTTATATAAAAGACTAAAACGTAAAGGAATCAATGCAATTATTGAACATAGGGATATTACCCTTGATGATAGAGGTGGAACACTATGAGATCACTTAAGTGGTTTCAAATTGGTTTAAGATTTAAAAATTGGTTGATTAGCGGTGTTTTGGGTCTGCTTTTCTTAATAACCTCTTTGGTTGTTCTATTGTTAAATGCCGATATTACTCCTTTACAATGGGCCATTTCTTTGTTAATGGCGGTTTTAGGTATATACGGCATATTATTTTGTTTTAGAAAAATATTTATGAAGTTTGTTAGTGTCTATTCCAACGGGATTATGAAAAAGCCTTCAAACGTCAGTGAAATCAGAGACATAATTTATAGAAGAAAAATTCTTTCTCAAGGAGCTAAAGTAGTTACTATTGGTGGGGGAACAGGAACGTCCACATTACTTAGAGGGTTAAAGTCATATACAAGCAATATTACAGCTATTGTAACAGTTGCAGATGATGGTGGTGGATCTGGTGTTTTGAGAAGTGATTTAGGAATACTACCCCCCGGTGATATACGAAACTGTATGCTTGCCCTTGCCGAAACAGAACCGGTTTTGGAAAAGCTTTTATCGTATAGATTTACCGAAGGCTCCTTAAAAGGACAAAGTTTCGGTAATCTTTTTTTAGCCGCCATGAATGGCATCTCTAATAGTTTTGAAGAAGCCGTAAAGTATATGGGGGATGTATTGGCTATTACCGGAAGGATTTACCCGGTAACGGAAGATAATATTTTTCTTGTAGCCGAATTGGAAGACGGAACTCAAATACGTGGTGAATCAAGAATTGGTGCTCACAATAGAACCCATCCCGGTAAAATAAAGCAGGTAATGTTGGATAAAACATCTGTTGCTCCGGTTAAACAAGCAATTGATGCAATTTACGAAGCTGACGTAATTGTGCTAGGTCCAGGAAGTCTCTATACAAGCGTAATTCCGAATTTATTAGTCGAAGGAGTAGCAAAAGCCATTTCAGAATCCCGCGCTATAAAGGTATATGCTTGTAATATTATGACCCAGCCGGGAGAAACCGAAAACTATACAGTGGGGGATCACATTGAAGCCATATATTCTCATGTAGATACACCTTTTATCGATGTTTGCATTGCAAATAACGGAAAAATACAATCAGATATACTAAAAAAATATCAAAATGATGGATCTATACCAGTTGCTATTGACAACCAGACTATAAAAAAACTAGGTGTGCGGCTGGTAGAAAAGAATTTAGTCAAAATCCGCAAAGACTTTGTAAGGCATGATTCGGATCATTTAGCACAGACTATTATGGAATTAACGAAAATCAATTAACTTACATAATCAAACTGTGTGAACTGCAGCCAAAATAAATTTATACAAGTTTAGCTGCTATAGCCTGCAACGTAGCGCACAGGGAGGTACGTTATGTCATTCTCAATGGAAATTAAAAGCGAGCTAACTAGGATGGAGAGTACAGATATTTGTTGTAAAAAATATGAACTTGCAGGTATTATCAGGGCAGGTATTGCAGTCAACAAATATAAGGGCAATCCGCGGCTACTCTTTATAACTGAAAATGCGTCACTTTCAAGACATTTATTTTCACGGGTAAAAGAGCTGTATAAGAACAGTCCGGACATTTTTATGCTTAAAACCCGACGCTTTCGTACCCATACAGTTTATCGCTTGGAATTTACACATCTCCTGGCCGATGAAATGACTGCTGTGCTTAAAAATATGGGTATCTCCCTTACGGAAAATTACGAAAAGCTATCTTATGAGAACATCGATATTATGAACAGATGCTGCAAAAGAGCGTATTTAAGAGGTTGTTTTATGGCAACCGGCTCAATTTCTGACCCAGATCGCTTCTACCACTTGGAAATAACATTTCCAAATTTGCTTCTTGCCACGGAATATATAGACTTATTAAAAGAATTTGATGTTGAATCAAGGCATATTGTAAGGAAAGGCCATTATTTGGTGTATCTTAAAGAAGGTCAGGAAATTGTTGATTTTTTAAATGTTATAGGAGCTCACAATGCACTTATGAAGCTTGAAAATATCAGGATAATGAAAGAAATGCGAAACCAGGTAAACCGTATTGTAAATTGTGAAACTGCAAACCTTGAAAAAACAGTAAACGCATCGGTTCGCCAGGTTGATAGTATTAAATTCATAGCTGAAACAAATGGCTTAGAAAGTCTTCCGGAAAACCTACGCGAGATAGCAAGTTTACGGCTAGAAAATCCTAGCGTAAGCCTAGCGGAGTTAGGACAAATGCTGACCCCCGTATTATCAAAATCGGGCGTTAATCATCGATTAAAGAAGATTGACAGCATTGCAGAAAACATGAGATTAAATAAAAATTAAATATTAAAATAAATCGCATAGATACATCGTGTTACATTTATATTGGCTATCAAAATTTCTATAAAATACAGAAATATATGGTTTTGTTTAACATTATGTGGTATAAAAGCTATATAAAACTTGTAAGTGAGGTAGTTTCTATGCAGAGAAAATATTTATCTTTGGTATTAATCTTTGCTCTGATTTTTGTTATTAGTTTTTCAGGCTGTTCCAGAAATACGAAAGGCGATAATAAGATACCCGGTACAAACAATGAACTTCTTGAATGCAATTGGGTCATGAAGGTGGATCAAACCGTTCAAAGAAAATATGATGACGGTATGACAGTAGAACATACATTGGTTCTCATAGCTGAAAAGAATGGTGGTACAGATGTTTCTGGTACGTATAACGGAGCCTTATATCTTGGTTCAAAACTGGATATCTCCGAATTTTCTAATGAAATAGTGGATATGTCAGGAGGTTTTGACGTACATGCATTTGGGAACAACCTCACTTTCGATGTTGTTTCGTTTGAACTCGACAAATACACGGGTTATGGCAAAAAGGAAGGCGATCTTGGCATTCCCCCTCTCGTAGAGTATGAATCTATGGCCACATTCACACAGGAAATGACAGGTACAGGCGTACTGAATCCCTATATTAAAGGCAAACCAGCAGGTAGTGTAAGCGGCGGGATTAATGAGACTGGTTCAGGGTCGGCTCCGGTACCAATAAGAATCGCTATTATATCGGGTAAAGTCCGTGTAGATTTCCCAACATTGGATATCGGTAAATCTTTTGAGGGACAATTGCTTGGTGTTCCGATAGGTGACAGCAAGCAATATGATGAAACTATGGACAAAATAGAAGAGTTAAAGGAAAAAACAGAGGGTAATAATGATGGCCCATCGAAAGATGAAGGCGATCTGGGTGACCTAGGTGGTCTTGGCGGCATAATGGGACAGATGGGCACCAATCTGCCAATGCCAGATTCATTCCCTTCGGATGAAATCCCTGTAATGCCTGATGTTAGTATTATTAACGTATATGAAAACGATACAAAAAAGAATGTGCGGATAATGTTTGGCACAGATAAAGAATATGAAGAAGTTCTGGATTTTTATGAGGAAGAATTTATAAGCAAGCTTGAAGACGAACCGACCAAGATTGATGTAGATGGTGGAATCATGTACATGTGTAAATCAGAAGGTTATAAAAACATCACTATCATGATAATGGAGGATCCATCAAAAACCTATAAATCAATGGTTATGCTGGAAGTATTAAAAAAGTAAACTTCAATACCATTACAGATCTTCCTTAAGCGGGGCGCCATAGCACCTAGTTAAGAAACGAATTGTATTATTGAAAGAAAAAATAGAAAAACGTCACTATTAAATAGGGAGTTAGGCTTTGGGATCTACAAATGCAAGTAAAGTATTCCGGGCAATGATGCTCAATTTAAACTTACTTAAAATCCTTACTTGGTATAAGCACTTACAAATCATATTAGTCTAGTGAAAGTTATTTTTCAATGTACCAGTTATACTTCCAAACCCAATACTTACGCCCGACAATTACTAAGTCGATTTTTTCATTATCTGCTATTATACTTATTGGAATAAATACTTTATGATAGCTCCAATGAATATCATCAAAGGCAGAATCAAAATCGACTTGGTAGTTTTTATATTCTTTATCGAGCAGCTCATAAAAACTTGATAGATTATCGTCTATTAAACATCTCTTATAGCCGCCGGCACAGGGGCCAACATCAAAATTTATCGACGTAAAATGACCGACCAGAAAATACAATACTATAATAATGATTAAGAATCTAAAAATTACTTTTGATATCTTGGCCATAACAACCTCAAAGAGTTTTATTTCATCTCTATATTAACAATAAAAATAAATGTAGTCAACTATGAGCAGTAATGCAATATAATTGCTATTAATGTCAGATACTGACGTATTTGATATGATATTAAAAATCCCTAAGACGCACCCTCCAAAGGTGGCGTTTTTTGTTTTTTTATTTAAAATAAAGGAAGGATGCGGGAAATAAAGAAATTGATAACTAATAGGGAAGCAGAGGTGAAGCAGATGGATGTAAGATTTAAAAGGGACGGTATTGCACTTATTGTTACAATCGAGGGAGACATTGATCATCACACATCAAAGATACTTAAAGAAAGAATCGATAGTAAATTTATTATCGAACCTGTTAAAGATATGATACTAGATTTATCCCGTGTAACTTTCATGGATAGTGCCGGTATCGGATTGATTATGGGAAGAAGACAGAGAGTTTCCAGTGTAGGAGGAAAATTAAGCATAATAAATCCAAAACCAGAAATCATAAAGATGTTAAAAATGTCCAATGTAGATAAATTAGTTAGAACAGATGTCTGAGATAATTAAAAAAGTCTTAGTATTGAGAGGTTAGAAATTATGCAACCAGTAAACAAAATGAAAACGGAGTTTATTAGTAAATCAGTCAACGAGGGGTTTGCACGTGTTGTTGCTGCTTCATTTGTAGCCCAAGCGGATCCTTCCATAGATATTTTGGCCGATATCCGGACTGCTGTATCAGAGGCTGTGACTAACGCCATAATTCATGGTTATGAGGAAAAGGATGGAATTATCACAATGGAGTGCATTCTATATTCGGACCATGTAAGCATTACAATAGAAGATTTTGGGAAAGGTATTGATGATATAGAGAAGGCTAAAGCTCCACTTTATACTTCCCGCCCGGAGCTTGAGCGTTCGGGAATGGGATTCACCGTTATGGAAACCTTCATGGATAGTCTAGAAGTTGAGTCAGTACCGGGTAAAGGTACAAAAATACATATGACAAAACAATTAGAGTATAGGTAGGCTTATATATGAACAATACAAGTCACGAGTCGTCCTTGGATTTGGTTAAAAGGGCTCAAAACGGCGATGTAGATGCACGTAATGCCCTTATAGATAAAAACACGGGATTGGTTTGGAGTGTCGTACGAAGGTTCAGAAACCGAAATGTTGAAACTGAAGATCTTTTTCAAATAGGTTGTATAGGTCTTATTAAGGCTGTCGACAAATTTGATTTGTCCTTCAATGTCCAATTTTCAACTTATGCAGTACCAATGATACTCGGTGAAATCCGTAGATATTTCAGAGATGATGGAATTATTAAGGTCAGCAGAAGTTTGAAAGAATTATCAATAAAAGCCAGAGATATAAGCGAGAAGCTGGAGCAGGACATGGGAAGGCCACCCAGTATTAAAGAGTTGGCTGAAGCACTGGGGGAGGAGCCTGAAAATGTTATTCACGCTATGGATGCTTCACGTACTCCCGAATCACTGTTTAAGGAATACGATGACGAGGATGGTTCAGAAAACCGACTAATAGACAGAATAGTATCACAGGACAATGATAGGGAATCGGAAACCGTGGAAAAGATATCACTTTATAGTGCATTAAAGCAACTCCCAAGACGTGAAAAAGACCTTATATGGATGCGCTATTATTCAGGAGAGACACAGCAGAAGGTCGCTCAAAAACTGGGCATTTCACAAGTCCAGGTATCTAGGCTAGAAAAAAAGATTCTAGAGCTGTTAAAAGGAATGCTTAATTAGTGCCTAATAATTCGGTGATTATGTAAACATTAGTAAGCAGTGTATAATGATAGTTTTCCCACAGTCTGTTTTAGCATAATTACTATTTTATTTTTCTAGCCTCAAGATAGAAGCGCTTTTCTGAAGCTTCTCCCATAGAAAATGTTTTTCTCGGAAGAGCCCCGTCAAGTATAACGGTTTTAAAAAGGTCATTTTTATTCATATTTGAAAGAAAAAAACCGATATTGCCAGGCTGTTTTCCGAGCTTTTCTGTGACGTCTTCACCGTGGACATAGTCAATCCCTACTTGATTATTACTTTTTATATAATCATCAAGAAAGTTCTGAAGTGTACCAACGTCAATATTATATAAAGGACATTCAACGATCATATAACCATAGCCCTTTTCAGTAACAAATTTAATGGCATGGCCTGATGTAGCCGGTTTTTCTGAACCATATGCAATACTAACATTGCAACCCTGGTTTTTATAAAAAGAGATAAATGAATCGAATAAATGCTCATGATTCACATTAAAAACCACACGATGAATAGGTTCGAATACAAGACCGCTATCATGAACATTTACAATCTCCACAAGTGCATAACGGGCAGGATGGTCTGCTAACTCATTTTCGCTCAATGTTTTTTTAATATTCTCCCAACATGATTTTGCTGTCGCAAGTGAGTGATTTCCATCGCCCACAGCAAATAAGAGTACCCCATAATCATCGTTCACATTATAGCGCGATTTAAAATCTTCTTTATCAACAAGCTTATAAAGTGCGTTTGCCACACCTTCAATTAAACTCTCTTCACAGACCTTCCAACCTTTTATGCTACCGCTTTGTTTCATTAAATCAAAAGAATATACTTTTTCTAATGAGTCTGTTTTTGCAACAAGAGGTTCAATTACTGTTTTATTAGCATCATCAATAAGAACCATAATATGAGGTAATTCCAATTGAGCATTTTCTCTGATACGAATACGGGGAGGAAGACGGTCAATTATTGTTCCCTCAGTAGCACGAATAAGACTCTGTGAGCCTTTACTAAAATCATAACGATCAAGGTCGATAGATAACATAAGCCCATGCCGTTTATGGCCGCTATTAAACGTTCTTTCAACAAGTATAAGTGAATTGTTATGTTCGCACAATAAGTTGTTATTAAGATATGTTGTCATGTTGTCGTTAATATTATTTATTCTAGCAGTTTTTTCTTCTTCTGTCTCACTCTCAAGATAGGCTTCAGGAAATATTAATCTCAGTGTAGACGGACTTTCGCCTACAAAACTGTCTACGTCCTTCCAATACTCAGGCTCTGATGTATATTGGTCACAAGCGACAACAGCCCAACGCTGCATATTAACGTTTTGTCCGGGCAATAATACAGAAGAAATATTAATGCCTAAATCGTTTTTCATTTTTTCAATCAAACTCGTTTTAATCATAAAAATTCTCCATTCCGACGCTAATAGCGGCGGCACAAATATTAGTCAAAATTTTACCTATCGGATATAAGGTTTATCATGGTTAATTTTAGAGCAACGTAATATAACTGTCAAACACTTCATGCATTTAATTCATGTATTTTGAAACAATAAAAGTAAAGAAAAAGTATTTTTTTAAGGAGGTAACTTTTATGAAAATGGGTTTTGGAAGCGGTGTTTTTCTAGGAGCTATGGTTGGAGCCGCTTTTTCATTAATGGCGGAAGAAAATTTTAGAATGGATCATTCTATGAGAGCTATGAGAAGAACCGGTAGAAATATTAGAAGATGTGCAGGAAGAGCATTTATGGCTATGCGACACATGATATAGCTTTAAGATTATTTTCATCTTAGGCAGATTATTTATTTTATTACTATTAATCATGTGTGAATCAAATCGAAATATTCGAATGGGGAGAAAAAAGAAAACTCCCCATTCTTTTTTTTATTTAATAAAGTTAAATAAAATCCAGTCTTGCTTGACGTTAATAACCGGGTTTGGGTATACTTATCTATGTTATAAATGGTGTACGAAAAGTGAGATTTAATAACGATACTTAAAAGAGAGGTCGGAATATACTATGCATAAATACGGATTAAATGAATTGAGAGAGATGTATCTGTCTTTTTTTGAAAGCAAGGATCATATACGGTTGCCCAGTTTTTCACTAGTTCCGCAAAACGATCCAAGTATTTTATTGATTAATGCCGGGATGACCCCTTTAAAACCATACTTTACTGGCCGCGAGGTTCCGCCAGGAAAGCGCGTAACTACGTGCCAAAAATGTATTCGTACGCCCGATATTGAAAACGTAGGAAAAACATCACGTCACGGTACATTTTTCGAAATGCTAGGTAATTTTTCTTTTGGTGACTATTTTAAGAAACAGGCAATTCCGTGGGCATGGGAGTTTATGACTAAGGTTCTTGAGATACCTGAAGAAAGACTTTATGTATCTATCTATGAAGAGGACGATGAGGCATATGACATATGGCACAAGGATGTTGGTCTATCGCCGGACAAAATTTTCCGTATGGGAAAAGAGGATAATTTTTGGGAACATGGCACAGGGCCTTGTGGACCATGCTCCGAGATATATTTTGACAGAGGTGTAGATAAAGGCTGCGGTAAACCCGATTGTAAGGTGGGGTGTGAATGCGACCGTTTTATCGAGGTATGGAACAATGTGTTTACACAGTTTGATAAACAGGAAGACGGCACATATCTTGAACTTGAAAGCAAAAATATTGATACTGGTATGGGGCTGGAACGTTTAGCTTGCGTAATGCAGGATGTAGACAATATATTTGAGGTAGATGCAATCCGAGCCATTCTTGATCATGTTTGCAAGATAGCTGGTGTATCTTATGGCAAGGTGTATAAAAAGGATGTTTCTATCCGTGTGATAACAGACCACGTTCGCAGTGTGACCATGATGGTTTCTGATGGCATCCTTCCTTCAAACGAAGGTCGTGGATATGTGTTAAGAAGACTTTTGAGAAGGGCTGCGCGCCATGGAAGGCTTCTTGGAATAAACCGGATGTTTTTATCGGAAATAGTTGATACCGTAATAGATTGTTTTGGAAAAGCTTATCCAAACCTTGTTGAGAAACAGGAATATATTAAAAAAGTCATAAGTCTTGAGGAAGAGCGCTTCTATACAACAGTAGATCAGGGCATGATTATTCTTGAAGATTATATGAAGCAGGTTCGGGAAAACGGTTCAAATCAATTGACCGGTGAAATGGTATTCAAGCTTCATGATACATTTGGATTCCCGATGGATTTAACCAGAGAAATAGCATCCGAAAATAACCTTGCCATAGATGAGGCAGGCTTCCAAAACGAGATGAAGATTCAAAAAGAAAAGGCTAGGGAAGCTCACAAAAACAAAGAAGGCTCAGCTTGGGAAAAGGACCTGTTTGCCAATACCGATAAGACTGCAACAACTAAATTTGTAGGGTACACTGGATATACGAGCGAAAGTACGGTTCAATTCATTGTTTTAAATGACGAATTAACTGAAAATGCCCAACAGGATGACCATGTTACAATTGTTTTAGACTTAACTCCTTTTTATGCGGAAAGCGGCGGGCAAGCAGGCGATACTGGGGTTATTTACAACAATAACTTCAAAATGGAGGTTCATGACTGTAAAAAAACTTCCGACGGTAAATTCCTTCATATAGGAAAAATAGTAAGCGGTGCTGTGCATGTTGGCGAGAAAGTATCTGCTTCCATTGACATCGATAAACGTAAAGCTACGGCCAGAAACCATACTACGACCCATTTACTCCATAAAGCATTGAAAAATGTATTAGGTGATCATGTAAATCAGGCAGGATCAATGGTAAATCCCGAAAGATTACGTTTTGACTTTACACATTTTTCTTCTATGACTCAGGAGCAGATTGAGGCTGTAGAAAATGAAGTCAACACAAAGATTTTAGAAAACTTATGTGTAAACACCAATGAAATGACTATAGACGAGGCTAAAAAGGCAGGCGCCACAGCACTTTTTGATGAAAAATACGGTGATACAGTTCGTGTTGTATCTGCCGGTGATTACAGCATGGAATTATGTGGCGGTACACATTTAAGTTCTACAGGCGAAGCCGGGCTTATTAAAATATTAAGTGAAAGCGGGATTTCGGCAGGGGTAAGGAGAATTGAAGCTCTAACCGGATTTAACGCAATCAGTTATTACAAGGAAAAAGAAAATGTTTTAAAACACGCATCTGAAGCGGCTAAGACTTCTACAGATGAGCTTGTTAAAAAAATAGAAAACCTATTTGACGAAATCAAGACCTCTAAAAAAGCGCTTGAAGAAGTAAACTCAAAGATGGTGAATAGTTCTCTTGATAGTTTTATTGTAAACGCTAAAACCGTTAAAGGAATGAAAATCGTTGCGGCAAAACTAACAGGTCTTGACATGAATGCTCTCAGAAATGCATCGGATACACTGAAGAATAAAATAGGTTCTGGTGTTATTATTCTGGTTTCTGATAAAGATGGCAAAGTCAATTTAATCGTATCGGCTACTAAAGATGCTGTTGCTGCCGGTATCCATAGCGGTAATATAATTAAAGAAGCTGCGGCGGCATGTGGCGGAGGCGGCGGCGGCAGGCCTGATATGGCTCAAGCAGGTGGCAAGGATCCTTCAGGCATGGACAAAGCCCTTGAAATTGCAGAAAAGAAAGCCATTGAAATGATATAAGTTAGGACATCAGACGATGTAAAACTGCTTTGCTGTGCAAATCGTGTTTAAGCAGAGTGCTTGCTGTGATTTTAATAGGAGCATAATGACAAATGTTTTACTTCGCATAGAATAGCAGTATTCAAATAAGGAGGTGAAAAAATGGACAATTGTCTTTTTTGTCGTATAATTAAAGGTGAAATACCCTCGACTAAGGTATATGAAGATGAATATGTTTATGCTTTCAAGGATATTAATCCTGCCACACCAGTACATGTGCTGGTTGTCCCTAAAGTTCATATAGATAGTCTTGAGGGGCTGAACGATAATAACATTGAAAACGTTCTTCACATACATCGAGGAATAAAGAAAGTTGCCGAGATAACCGGGATAAATAAAGACGGTTACAGAGTGATAGTTAATTGTGGAGAAGGCGCAGGACAGACGGTATATCATCTTCATTATCATGTTCTGGGCGGAACAAAAATGAATGAAAAAATAATATAATTATTTTGCTTGATAAAAATGTATTGACGCTTTCAAAACCACTATTATATAATAGATTACGTGCTGTAACATGGTTTACCATTCTACACTGACTGGATAAATCCCCTGGCACGGCGGCATGTACGTAACAGAGGGGAGGGATAGATGTGTCTGAAGTAAGAGTTAAGGAGAACGAATCCCTTGACAGTGCGCTGAAAAGATTTAAGAGACAATGTGCGAAGGCAGGCGTTCTCGCTGAAGTGAGGAAGAGAGAG
>JAAYNX010000201.1 GCA_012520615.1 Clostridiaceae bacterium
GAAGCAAGGATTGCGTAGCGAGCGCGACTGGAAACCGGATGTTGGAGATGGAGCGCTAAAACGCAGCAAGCTACAGCCGCTAAACTTGCATAGATTTAATACTATTGATAGTTTTCGCACAGGCTATCAATAGGACGGGAGATATTCCTATACGAGTAGAATTACAAGCTGAAAAGTTTTCAGCTTGGGGGCATACTGAAGGAGGTGTGTCCCCTTTTTTAACAATCTGATCTTTGTTGTAATAATATTAGTTCGGGAGGTATATATGAACAGAAAATGGTGGAAAGAAGCGGTTATATATCAAATATACCCTAGAAGTTTTTATGATTCAAACGGAGACGGTATAGGAGATATAAAAGGCATAATTGAGAAACTGGATTATATAAAAGAGCTTGGAATTGATGTTATTTGGCTTTGCCCCGTATACAAATCTCCAAATGACGATAACGGGTATGACATATCAGATTATTGCGGAATAATGGATGAGTTCGGAACCATGGAGGAATTTGATGAACTTCTTAACAAGGCTCATTCTAAAGGCCTAAAAGTAATAATGGACCTTGTTGTCAACCATACATCGGATGAGCATCAGTGGTTTATCGAGGCTCGTTCTTCTAAAGACAGCGAAAAACGTGATTATTATATTTGGATGGATGCAAAAAACGGAGAGGAACCAAACAATTGGGGCTCATTCTTCTCTCCATCTGTCTGGGAATGGGATGAAAAAACCGGCCAGTATTTTCTGCATCTCTTTTCAAGAAAGCAGCCGGATCTTAACTGGAAAAACCCGGTCTTAAGAAAAGAGATATACGACATGATGAAGTGGTGGCTGGATAAGGGCATCGACGGCTTCAGAATGGATGTTATCAATGCGATAGCAAAGAATTGGTCATTTCCTGATGCGCCAAGAGCAGAACATAATACAATGAAATATGTTTTTTACCCTCAATACTACTTTAATCAGCCGGGTGTGCATGAATTAATACAAGAAATGAATAGGGAAGTATTAAGCAAATACGACATTATGACGGTAGGGGAAGCCTGCTGTGTCACAACGGAAATGGCAAGGCTGTATACCGGTGAGGACAGAAATGAATTAAACATGGTGTTCCAATTTGAACTGATGGAAATAGACACGGGAGAAAAATGGAAATGGGATATTGTGCCGTGGAAGCTGACAGTGTTTAAGAGGATAATGTCAAAATGGCAGAAGGGACTGCATAATACCGGATGGAACAGCCTGTATCTCAATAACCATGACCAGCCAAGAATGGTATCCCGATTTGGAAATGACAAAGAATACAGAGTTGAGAGCGCAAAAATGCTTGCCACCCTTTTGCATACTCTTCAGGGCACACCTTATATATATCAAGGTGAAGAAATAGGCATGACAAATGTGAAGTTTGACAGCATCGAGGATTATAGGGATATTGAAACCATTAACTTTTACAATATCGCAGTCAACCATGAAAAAATCGAACCTAATTCAGCTTTGCAGTCAATTTATAAAATTGGCCGAGACAACGCAAGAACACCAATGCAATGGAACGACGAAGAAAATGCAGGTTTTACAGCAGGAAAGCCATGGATAAAGCTTAATCCCAATTATAGAAGTATAAATGTAAAACAGGCGATGGAAAACAAAGACTCAATATTCCATTATTATAAAAAGCTGATTGCTCTAAGAAAAGAGAACCTTACCATGGTATACGGAGATTATACCTTGCTTCTTGAGGATGATGAAGAGATTTATTCATACATTAGAGAACTAAACGGCAACAGACTGCTTGTTATTTTGAACTTCTTCGATAAAGAGCCGGTATGGAAGCTTCCTGAAGGAATTAAATACAAGGATGCAAGGTTATTGCTGTCAAACTACGAGGTTGAGCAGGAAGAAGAAATATCCGAAATAAAGCTACGGCCATATGAAGCAAGAGTGTATGAACTAATTTAGAAACCGTATTATGGTTTTGCCTCAAACTCACCAATATACGGCAGATGCCTGTACTCTTGGTTGTGGTCGAGGCCATAACCGACAAGGTATGTATCGGGCACCTCAAAACCTACATATTCCAAGGGTATATTCATAAGGCGCTTTTGGGGATTGTTTAGAAGCGTGCAAATCTTTATGCTTGCAGGTTTTCTGGACTCCATATTCTGAACAAGGTATCCCATTGTAAGGCCTGTGTTTATGATATCTTCAACAAAAAGCACATGCCTTCCGGTAATGTTCAAATCCAAATCCTTATTTATTTTTACTATTCCGGTGTTCCTTGATACGCCTGGATATACCCCAATAGACATAAAATCAATATTTACTTGAATATCGATAGCCCGGGTTAAGTCGGCCATAAAGTACAAGGTGCCTTTAAGTACACTTATCAATATAGGGTGTTTGTCCTTATAATCCGCACTAATTTGCTGCCCGAGTTCCTTAACCCGGTCTCTTATTTGTTTCTCAGAGAAAATTATTTTCTTAATTTTGGTTAAATTCATTTATTAAGTCCCCTCCGCTAAAGCCAAATCGTTCAAGTAGTGAATAGAAATCTTTTTTGTATACTATGTTGATGTTCACATCGGGATAAAGTTCCCTCATAAGCTTTACTTTTTTATTCTTAGTAGTAACATACCTTTGATCCATAGTTGTTATTTCTATATAAGTATCAAATTTAGTAAGATAAAAATCAGGGCTGATGGCCATGGTTACATTACCCTCAGCATCCCATTTGACGGGGAATGTCTTAGGCTCGTATTCCCAAGCGATACCATACATATTTAAAATATTTGCGAATTCTTCTTCAGCGGGATGTTTGAAGACAGGCTTTTTTGACGGGGCATTGTTATTGCTGGTGTCTTTATCAAAAAAGCTGAAATACTTCATACTTTCTTTTAGATTGATATTATAGGCGATAAGTTCGACACATTGCTCCACAGTCATATTATCGGTGTTTAGAATCATGTCGTATTGTAGAGGGTCAGCCCAGTCTGCATTATATAGGATGGAGGTAAACCTTTTATGGCGTCTGTCACTTTGCTTTATAAGCCTGCTTGCTTCCTCTTCTTTTTGGCCATATTTTTTTTCGAATCGCTTTTGTCTCGTTTCATGGGAGGCAATCACTCTTATATTAATAGCATCAGGTGAATTGGCGAATATTATCTGAGCGGCCATTCCCAATATCACACAAGGGCCCTTCGAAGCCTCTTCCAACAAGCTCTTTTCTATAAGCTCTTTATAGCTTATTCCTTTTTTTGATTCGGTAAGATAAAATTTAGGGCTTTGCTCAAGCATATAAAGCTCTTTAGGAGATAATGTATTAGATAGTATTTGGGAAAGCAATTGTTTTCTAGTTATAAGTGGTATATTCAGTCTCGCAGAAAGCTGCTCTGCAATTTCCCTACCCATGCTGCCGCTTTGTCTTGAAATAGTTACAACTGCCAAAACATCAATCCTCCCTCTTTGTTTAAATATACCATATTGCCAAACACTTTTAAATCGTTAGCGTTGATACTTTTTTAATAATGTACTAAAAAAAGTGCATAGCATAGAAAAATGAAGAAAGTTGGAGCATTATAAGGGTAGTTTCTGAATATGCGGGAATTTGGCTATTGCCAATCTATCGACTTGTAATTATACTATAACTAGGCACTAGGGATTACCTAAAGGACATTGCCAAAATCGTAAAAGCCGCCGTATCTAGGAATACGGAAGGATGTGTGAATTGGTTATCGTAAAGGATACGTTCACTATGTCGAAGAACTGAATAAGAAAATCTGGTTATAATGGAAACAAGAAAAATTTCGAAAAAGGGAATGAAAATTGTTGACATAGTGATACGAGGTTGGAAATTTAGTTCATGTGATGAAAAGATATCAAAAAGGGCTATACGTAAGGTAATGAAATGATAAAGATTCGCTAGTGCCATTTAATTTCTATTCTATATATGCGGAAAGCCTCCATATGGGAGGCTTTTCGCATGCATAGAATCAAACTAAGCCACTATTCCTCGGCATACTATACGAAAACTGATTGATATATACAAATGTTAATATTCATATATGTAAATCGCGATTAAGCAGCGTGCCTGCTACGATTTAAAGCGGAGCAGGGATTGCGTGGCGGGCGCGACTAGAAAACCGGATGTTTGGCCCGGAGCGCTAAATCGTAGCAGGCAACAGCTGCTAAGCTTACATGCTTTATGCTATTATCAGTTTTCGTTCAGGATGTGGCATTTTTACGAATAAACTTATATCAAATCTAAAAAATGTTCTATAAAATCGTAGAAATTCTTGAAATTATTATTACAACCTTACCTAGACTTTTAATATACCTGATGTTAAAATAATAACAAATTGCGAGAATTGAATAGATGAGAAATGGAGTGAGCCCAATATGGCAAGAGTGTTTAATTTTTCTGCAGGTCCCGGAGCAATACCTGAGGAGGTATTAAAGCAGGCTGCAGCCGAGCTATTGGATTATAAAGGCTCTGGCATGTCCGTTATGGAGATGAGCCACAGGTCTTCATGGTATGATGCTATACACAAGAAGGCTGAGAGTGACCTTCGTGAAATAATGAACATTCCGGATAACTACAAGGTGCTTTTCTTACAAGGAGGCGCGCATTTACAGTTTTCTATGATTCCGTTAAACTTAAAGAACAACGGAAAAGCGGACTATTTGGTTACCGGAACATGGGCTAAAAAAGCTTCTCAAGAAGGTAAGAAATATCTATCGGCTAATGTAGTTGCTTCTTCTGAAGATAAGCAATATACTTATGTACCCAAGTACGATAAATCAAGTCTATCAAGTGATGCGGATTATTTCCATATAACCACAAACAACACCGTTTACGGTACCAGAATAAGAGACAAGGATATTGTTGCATTGGATAATGTTCCTCTGGTTGCCGATATGTCATCCAATATTTTATCTGAAGTTTATGATGTGTCTAAGTTCGGTCTTATTTATGCCGGGGCGCAAAAGAATATGGGGCCTGCTGGAGTAACAGTGGTTATTATTCGTGAGGACCTTGTAAAAGAGGTTGATTCCCAAATCCCAACCATGCTTCAGTACAAAATTCATGCCGACAGCGGTTCTTTATACAATACACCACCTTGCTACAGTATTTATATGTGCGGTTTAGTCTATGAGTGGATTAAGAAAAACGGCGGTGTTGCTGCAATTCAAAAGATCAATGAGGAAAAGGCACAGCTTCTTTATGACTGTATTGATAATTCCAAATTGTTTAAAGGAACAGTCGAGAAGTATGACCGCTCGATTATGAATGTAAACTTTGTAACCGGCAGTGAAGAAATGGATAAGAAATTCATTAAAGAGGCTGCTGAGAGAGGAATTGCAAATATCAAAGGCTACAGAACAGTAGGCGGCATGAGAGCAAGTATATACAATGCAATGCCTGTTGAAGGTGTAAAAGCTTTGGTAGAGTTTATGAAAGAGTTTGAGGCAAAGAATTCTTAATTCTTAAATATTAAAGAAATAATAAAAAGGGACTATCTCAGAATGAAACATTCCGTGTTTTGAGATTGTCCCTTTTCGTATGTTCAGAAATCCGTAGAGTTTCGTTAGATTGATTAAATTGTAATAGGTTCAGGAGATATCAGCCAGCTCTATTTTCACGTTTTCGGTGGCTTGATTAAAATCCTTACCTAATTTAATCTGAGTTTCATCTTCTTCTATTATTTTAACCGGGAGTTCTATCGTAAATGTAGATCCCTTTCCTAATCGGCTTTTAACACTTATCTTACCACCGTGCAGCTTGACTATCGAATCGGCAATAGATAGACCAAGACCGCTGCCTTCATGTGGCCGTGATAAAGAGCTGTCTACCTGTACAAAACGATCAAAGATGCTATCAATTTTATCATCGGGTATGCCTATGCCTGTATCTTTTATCGATATGTAAATAAGTTCGTGCTTTCTCTTTATTTCAACGCTTACACTGCCGCCTTTAGGAGTAAATTTGAGGGCATTGGAGATAAGATTTAAAATGGCTCGGGATAGCTTGTCCTCATCAAAAGCGGTGATAATTTCTTTGCTTTTTGATTTTAGCTTTATTCTAAGGCCCTTTTCTTCAGCATAGGTCTTTGCATTATTAACTATTTCTTTCAAGGTCACAACAATATTATGGTTTGCTAGGCACAAGCTAAAGTTTCCTGTATCAAGCTTCGAAGAATCAATCAAATTGTTTATGACTCTTAATAAACGGAAACAATTTGTTTTCATCAAATTATTGTATGATTTAAATTTGTTTCGGTTATAGCTTTGAAAAAGCTCTTCGCCCATCATATCAAAAAGTTGGATAGAGCCCAAAACTACATTCAAAGGAGTTCTCAACTCGTGAGAAATGTTGTTGTAAAAAATATCTGATAGAGGTTCTTTATCGTTTGAAGAAGTAAATAATGGTTCGCTTAAAACGGTGTGACGACCACGAAGAGACCCAACAGACAGTGGATCAGTTTTATTCATATCATACAAGTAATTGGTTTTTCCCATTTTACACCTCCAAACAAAACAGGCAATAGGCCTAAATTTTTAGCAACGTTTTATATTTATCCAGCTTTATATAATTTCTACCAAAAATTTTATTTATATTATGTAATAATCGCTTAAATGAGCTTTGCGTAAGGAAATATCGGGAAATATGAAGAAAACTAAAGGCAAAAAAAGAAGGAAATTATGTACCACAGAGTGTTAA
>JAAYNX010000110.1 GCA_012520615.1 Clostridiaceae bacterium
ATGGAGAGATGGTCGAGTTGGTTTAAGGCACCGGTCTTGAAAACCGGCGTAGGTGCAAGCCTACCGTGGGTTCGAATCCCACTCTCTCCGCCAAATAGAAGTAAGCTGTGGAAGTTGGAAACATCCAGCACCCAGTTATTGCTTCTAGAATTTAACTTTAACTTCAAACTTGGAGAAGTACCCAAGTAGGTCGAAGGGGACGGTTTGCTAAACCGTTAGGTCGGGTAACTGGCGCCGGGGTTCGAATCCCCGCTTCTCCGCCAAAATTTGTTTAAAAATCCTTTCTATGAAAGGATTTTTGACGTTTTAGCAGATAAAACGTCATCGATTTTCCCCAAACCCTTATTCATGACACTTTCCTGCCAATGGGCAGCCGGAACAGCCGGCCCCGCAGGAGCTTTTGTGATTTTTCTTATCCCGGATAAGCTTTATCAATACAGCGCCCACTATCAGAAATACAATAGCTCCAGTTATTATAGAAGCAAGATTTGCACTTATAAATTCTAACATTACACATTAACTCCTCTCAGTGTTTTTAGCACAGGGGTTTCATATTTGTTTCTGCGGAATATCATGTACAGCATAAAGGCCAGAACTAAGATGGCCGCCGCAGTTCCCAAGTTAAAACCGTTTCCTCCAAAGAACATTCCTAATTGATACACAATAATTGATACCGAATATGCAAAAATGCATAAGTAGCCAATTGCGTACCAGGTCCATTTTGCGTCGTTCATCTCTCTTTTAATAGCTCCAATGGCTGCAAAGCAGGGAGCACACAATAGATTAAACAGCAGGAATGAAAATCCCGATAAAGCTGTAAAATGGGTGGCTATTGGGGAAAGACCTGCGACAGCACCTTCCTCTACTAATACCAAGGCATCGCCGCTAACTCCGTACAATACACCAAATACACCTACAACCTCTTCTTTTGCAACCAGTCCCATTATAGTGGCAACAGCTGACTGCCAGTTTCCAAAACCAAGCGGAGCAAAGATAGGAGCTATTAGCCCTCCGAGTACTGCCAATATGCTCAAATCCATATCTTCAACAAGACCGAAAGATCCATTTGCCAAACCAAAGTTGCTTAAGAACCAGATAAGTACGCTTGCCGCCAGAATAACAGTTCCGGCACGCTTTACAAAGGACCAACTCCGCTCTGCAGTAGTTCTTAGTACGTTCTTAGCAGAAGGAACATGATAAGCGGGAAGTTCCATAATAAAAGGTGAAGGCTCTCCGGCAAAGGCTTTGGTTTTCTTAAGAATTATTCCTGAAACCAAAACAGCGGCTACACCGATAAAGTATGCAGTAGGGGCAACCCACCACGCTCCGCCGAATAATGCACCGGCGATTAGCCCGACTATTGGCATTTTAGCCCCGCAAGGAATAAACGAGGTCGTCATAATCGTCATTCTGCGTTCCTTTTCATTTTCGATGGTACGGGAAGCCATAATACCCGGCACCGAACAACCTGAGCCAACAAGCATTGAAATATATGATTTACCTGAAAGACCGAATCTTTTGAATATTCTATCCATAATAAACGCAACACGGGCCATATAGCCGCAGTCTTCAAGTACGGATAAGAATAAAAACAGAATAATCATCTGGGGAACAAATCCGATAACCGCCCCTACACCGCCGATTATACCGTCTACAATAAGACCTACCAACCAGCTTACAACACCTAAACCCTCCAACCAGGAAGACAAAGGACCAATAATCCACTCACCGAATAGGGTGTCGTTAGTAAAATCAGTTACTATTGTTCCTACTGTTGTAACCGAGACATAATAGACGATGAACATTACTACTGCAAAGATTGGAAGTGCAAGCCATCTGTTTGTCACTATCATGTCAATTTTATCCGAGGTTTTAAGCTTGGACTTGTTTTTTTTCTTTACAGCATTATTGATTAGCTTGTTAATATAAGCATATCTTTGATTTGTAATGATGCTTTCTGCATCATCGTCCAGCTCTTTCTCACAGGCCAGTATATCGGCCTCAATATGCTTGATCGTTTCTGAATCAAGATTTAGCTCCTCTATGACCTTTTTGTCTCGCTCAAAAAGCTTTATCGAGTACCAGCGTGTTTGATTTTCATTAATTTTGCCTTCGATTGCTTCTTCAATATGGGCAAGTGCATGCTCAACCGCACCGTCAAAAGTGTGAATGGGCTCCATAACTTTTTTTTGTCTGGCAAGCTGGGCGGCCTTTTCAGCAACTTCTTTCGAGCCGATACCCTTGAGAGCGGATACCTCTATAACCTCACATCCCAAAGCTTTAGCAATATTATCCACATGAATTATATCCCCGTTTTTTCTTACAATATCTATCATATTAAGGGCAATAATCATAGGGATTCCAAGCTCGGCCAATTGTGTAGTTAAATAAAGATTTCTTTCTATATTTGTACTATCAACGATATTGATGATCGCATCAGGTCTTTCATTAATTAGGTAGCTTCTGGCGATTACTTCTTCCATGGTATAAGGTGAAAGAGAATATATGCCGGGAAGATCCTGAATAATTACATCCGGATTACCCTTAAGCCCGCCTTCTTTCTTTTCTACCGTAACACCCGGCCAGTTGCCAACATACTGGTTGCTACCCGTTAGATCATTAAACATTGTTGTTTTGCCGGAATTGGGGTTCCCGGCCAATGCGATTTTTATCTCCATACTTACCTCCGCAATGGTAGAGTTAGAAGTGTCTAACTCTAGTGTAAAAAATTATTGCTCTACAACTTCAATTAATTCAGCATCACTTTTTCTTATTGTAAGCTCATACCCAAGTACATTAATTTCTATAGGATCACCCAGTGGTGCTTCTTTTCTAAAATAAACCTCTACGCCTTTGGTAATGCCCATGTCCATAAATCTTCTTTTTAATGCTCCGGTACCATGTATTTTTTTTATGATAACTGTCTCTCCTGCTGCCGCATCTTTTAATGTTCTCATATATGTTCCTCCAGCTAGACTAGAATTCGGTTTGCCATGCTTTTATCAAGAGCAACCCGGCTGTTTTTTATTGAGAGTATCAAATTGCCGTTAAACTCGCTTACCACGGTAACCTTTTCACCGGCAACGAAGCCTAGCTCTGCTAAATGCTTGCATATTTTATCTTTTCCTGTGATTTTTCTTATATATCCTGTTTCACCGGCCCGCACCATACTTAACGGCATAACAAACCCTCCTTTACGAGTTAGATGTATCTAACTATCTACTGATAGTTTAATGCATCTAACTATATATGTCAATAAATTTTTTTGGCACAAAATAGATTTTATATTATTGCCATAAAAGTATATAACCTTGATAAAAATGGCTTCGGATGATAACATGGAATAACAAGCTCACCCGTTCCCGATAAGATGGGGGGAGAATCTTATCCCCTCATTATAAGGGGCATGAAAGGAGTATGACAATGCAGGTGAACGAATCTATTGAGAACTATCTTGAGATGATATTGATTTTGCACAAAAAGAAGGGTTATGCCCGCTCAATTGATATCGCAACAGAACTCGGAGTTACAAAGCCGAGCGTGAGCCATGCAATGAAACTACTCCGTGAAAACAAATATATTGTCATGAATCCTGACGGGGCAATAACGCTAACCAAAGCAGGATTAGAAATTGCAGAGCGGATGTATGACAGACACAAGATGCTGGCAAAGTTCCTTATGTCTCTTGGGGTAGACGAGGAAACTGCCTTTAACGATGCATGTAAAATAGAGCATGATATTAGTGACAAAAGCTTTGAAGCCATTTGCAGGCATATTAAATAGGGATAAATTTTTTATCCTATCAAACACATTTTAGTTAAAAACGTATTTAAATAATGATAATTAACAATTAATCCGGCAAAAGAGTTGTTTGAAAATGAATTACACATATATTGTCCAATGTGCAGATGGTACTTACTATACCGGATGGACCAATAATATTGAAAAGCGCCTACAAGCACATAATAGCGGAAAAGGCGGTAAATATACTCATCCTAGGTTTCCTGTCACTTTAGTGTATTGTGAGGAGTTTGTTACAAAGCAAGAAGCACAGCGCAGAGAATTTGCCATTAAGAAAATGTCTAGACAACAGAAAATCGAACTAATAGCTTCCATAAACAAGATAGACGGTTTCTAAAGCCCAAAATTGTTGCCCTTGGATACCTTGCGTTGAGGTTTCCAACCACAAATTTCGGCTCGCTGTATTGCGCCAAAAAGGTTTGATTTAAGATGTGGATTTTCCCGCGCTAGGTCTTTAATAAGCTCTTTTATATTTTGGCGTTTAGTAATACCGTCCGAAGGACACCCACTGCCTACCGGCTCCAGCTTCAATTCTCCGACTATTGTACTAATTAGCCTTTCCTCAGCATAAATCATAGGGCGGATTAAGGTAACATTTTTGCGATTCAAATATGTAATAGGGGAGAAAGTATGAATACGCCCCTCGTAAATTTGGCACATCAAAAAGGTTTCAATAACATCATCCATATGGTGGGCAAAGGCAGCTTTGTTGCAGCCGAGTTTAATCGCTGCATTATAAAAAGCGCCTCTTTTCATATTTGAACATAGGGCACATGGATTTTGCTCATTTCGCACATCGAATACCACTTGGGAGATATTTGTTTTCTCAATGTGGTAGTCTACACCTATATTATTATAAAATCTCAATAGAGACTCTCTGTCAAACTTCTCAAAACCCAAATCAATTGTTACAGCGACAAGGTCAAATTTTTGCGGCAAAAATCTCCGCAACTCGTTTAATGCTATTAAAAGGAGCTGACTATCCTTTCCTCCCGAAACTCCAACAGCAATTTTATCGCCGTCATTTATCATATTATAATCTCCCACGGCCTTGCGTACCCGTGACAGTATTTTTTGAAGCATTAACCCCTCCTGCCTTTCCGTTGCATTAATTCAATGATTGTCTGCAGTAAGTTTATTATATGCTTAAAGCCAGCCCATACGCAATATGCCATACATTGCTCTAAACTTGCCTTTATGCTATTATAGGCATATGCAGCTAAGTAGCATAAAACATAGGAGTAATACATGTACAACAGACTAAAAGAGCTAAAAATAGTGCGATCATTTAACCTCTTGAAAGGAAATACAAGAACCTCTGTATTATGTGAACCGTTATGGGGAATCCCTTATACGATTTACATTTTTTATTTTAGCCTCTATCTAATGGAGATGGGTATAACAGAACAGCAGCTTGGAATAATCACAGCGGTAGGATTTTTATCAAATGCAGTGTTTTCGTTTTTTGCCGGAAGTATCACAGATTTTCTGGGCAGAAAAAAGACGACTTTTATTTTCGACCTCATCGGATGGCCGGTATCACTGTTCCTATATCTAATTTCCAGAAGCATGACAGTGTTTATAATAGCAACTATTATAAATAATCTTACAAAGGTTGTCGCCGTATCATGGAATATGATGGTAATTGAGGATGCAGACTCCGATCAGCGCAAATCGGCTTTTAATCTTTTGAATATTATTAATATATCCCTTGGAATCCTGACCCCTATTGCAGGATTAGTTGTTGCGAAATACGGCGTAATAAAAGGTGAAAGATACTTTATGATCTTTGCAATGTTAAGCATGACTGCAATGGTATTAATAAGAAACAAAGGTTATGTGGAAACAAAGGTAGGGCAACAAATTCTTAATGCGCAGAAAGGTGTGCCTTATAAAGAAATACTAAAAAAGGGAATGTATAAAGATACCATAAAACAAATATTCTCAAATAAGCTATTGATGTTAGCTATGGCGATACAAATTCTTTTTAACCTGACAATACCATTAGGAGCCTATAACAGTATGTACTTTATTCCATATATGACCGGTTATTTGGGAATAGATAAGGCCGCATCCTCAGTATTAGGAGGAGTGTACGCAGGTGTCATGCTTTTTGTGTTTTTATTTATAACCCCCAATACAAAGAGGAAGAATATACACGCATCTATTTTGACGGGATTGTTTCTTCAAACAGTGGCCTTTTTATTGATTACAATGCTGCCTGAAGGGATTTTGCTGTTTGCGGTCCTGGCAGTAGGGATTTATTCCTTTGGATATGGAATATTTATTCCTTTTTTCAACACCCTCTTAGCCGATATTTCGGAAGGAAGGGAGCGGGCGGGTATTTATTCGCTTCTTAATACAATAGTAGCAATTTTCAGCGCAATTATCGGTAGTGTATCAGGTTACATTTATGCAGCCGATCCCCGCTTTATTTTTTACCTAACAGCGTTCATCACATCGTTATGCTTTATTGGAATGGTTTCATTTATTGTCTATGATAAAAAGCATAAGCGCGTAATAAAAGCATAATTATTAGTAATTTAGCAAGCATATATAAACATGTTTATATATGCTTGGGTAGAGCAAACGGTGCAAAAATACTGGATATAAAAAAGCTACATACAGCGCGAATTATTTTGTTAAAAATTTGGGGCTTGAAATACTACCCTAAACCATGTATAATTGACAATGCTGTGAAAACATAAAGCTTCGAGGTGTAGCGCAGTTGGTAGCGCGCTTGGTTTGGGACCAAGATGCCGGGGGTTCAAGTCCTCTCACCTCGACCAAGGAAAAAAGTAGGTTTCAGGAAACAGAGACCTGCTTTTTTCATGCCCGAAAACAGAAAGTGTACCAAATGTGTATCGATGAAAAATTAGTTTCGAGCTATTTCTCAATAGTATAAGGTATAATTTGTAATAACAGAACAGTTTTAAATTGTCCTTGATAATAGCTGTCGGCTTTTCTTTACACCTTGTCTCAGTACTAAAAAAAAAGAAAATTATTGAAAAAATATAGTATTGAAGGCAATCAGAAGGTAATAATCAAAGGTCTGGGGTAAAATCCAGCTATTGACATATACGCAAAAACGCACGCGCGATACATTAATCCAAATGTATAATTATTTCTTCGGGGTTGTACAATCACTTGAAAATCACAGCATAGAGATGTCAACGTTCACCTTTTGTCCGTCGCGAAAGCGAACCGTGTTCCATATTAAATCTTGTATGTCCGTCCTCTGTCTCCTACTTGTAGCCTTGTTTAGCTAAGCATAGACTTTCTGTTTACAAAAAATGTACCGATCAAAATAAAATAGGCGGTTATATTTGACCGCCTGATGTTTATTTACAAGACTTTTCAAAGGCAAACCCTAACCTCCTAAGTGGTGGGAGGTTTATTATCGCTATAAAAGGGCTGTGCTGAAGTATCTTTCAGCTCGGTCGGGTAGTACTGTTGCGATAATCTTATCATTGCCGTATTTTTTTTGCATTTGCAACGCAGCCCATACATTTGCACCCGATGAAGTCCCTACAAGTAGACCTTGTTCTCTGGTTAATCTTCTGGCTGTATTTATGGCATCCTCATCGGTCACTTCGACAACCTCGTCAACAAGCTTTTTATCCAAAACGGCAGGAACAAATCCGTCTCCTATTCCCTGTATACTGTGCAATCCTGGTTCATGCCCCAGTAATGCAGATACATTTTTGGGCTCAACGGCAATTACCTTTAAATCAGGATTCTTTTCCTTGAGGAATTTCCCTGTGCCTGCAAGGGTTCCGCCACTTCCCAAGCCTGATATAAAGAAATCAACCTTTTCGTTGAGTTGGCTCCATATTTCCGGTCCAGTAGTTAAATAGTGAATCTTAGGATTATTCATGTTTTCAAATTGTTGGGGTACAAAAATTGTCGAATCATTTACTGTTCTTCTTTTCACCTCTTCCAAAGTCCCTGCAATGCTTTCTTTTGCTGGGGTAAGCACTAGCTCTGCACCAAAAGCCTTAATAATTTTTTTTCTTTCCTCACTCATGTTTTCAGGCATGACAATAATTACTCTATAACCTTTCTGCACACCCACAAGCGCAAGTCCAATGCCTGTATTCCCTGATGTTGGCTCCATTATAGTCATACCGGGCTTTAAGTCACCGTTTTTTTCGGCTTCCTCTATCATGAACTTTGCTATCCTGTCTTTTATACTTCCTCCGGGATTTAGAAACTCAGCCTTGGCAAAAACATTACCACTCGTTAACTTTTTTAGGCTGACCATCGGAGTATTGCCGATTATATCAAGTACGCTTTCAATGCACATATGATTTGCTCCTTTATATTCAGACTATATTAAGTATATTAACATATTAATTATAGCAGTATTGTGTTCGCAAAAAACTAGAGTAAGCTTAAAATTAGTAAAAACAAAGTTGATAAAATTAAACAGAAAAGAACATTCAAGGAATCAGCAAATAGAATAAAGTAAAGAATAAGTATAATCGAACGCTTGCCGTACGCAGAAGCGTACGGTATAATTGAAGTATAAATTATATGAGGAAGTGATTTAATGACTATTATTAATGCTACTAATGCTAGACAAAATCTGTATCAGCTTATTTCAGATGTTAATACAAATAGTGAGCCCATCACTATTATGAATAATCGTGGGAAAAATGCTGTGCTTATTTCTGAAGATGATTGGCGGGCAATCCAGGAAACGATATACCTTAATAATATACCGGGATTGGCGGAATCTATTATTGCAGGTGGAGAAGAGGCCATAGAAGAGTGCAAAGTATATAGTGAGGATGAGGAATGGTGAATTATCAAGTTCGTTTTACAAGTCAAGCTAATAAGGATAAAAAACTTGTTAAACAAGCAGGATTAGAAGAAAAAGCAAGAGAACTCTTAAAAATTCTTATGTTTAATCCATTCCAGAATCCACCACCGTATGAAAAACTAGTTGGTAATCTAGGCAAGTTTTATTCGCGAAGAATCAACGTCCAACACAGACTTGTTTATGAAGTAATAGATAAAAACGAAGGAGTAATTGACGTAAATGGAAATGTGTATAAAGGTTATATTAAGGTTATTCGTATGTGGTCGCATTATGATGCTATAAGAAAATAAATATGCAAATTAATCTATAACCATGTTTAAAAGGAAATTGCACTTATTACCTGCCATCAAACATTTATTAATAGTATTTCATAAAAAGCCCTATAAGAACATTCTAACCATCAAATAGGCGGTCAGATTTGACCGCCTATTGTCAAATTTATTTAACTTCCGTCTTCTGCAGCTTTTTCTATTTCATCTTCCGTAAATCGTTGTTCCCTTTTTGCTTTTGATAGAAAATCCGCAACATGTAAACTCTCTTTATCAGAAACATTCTCTATGGGTAGATTATAAATATAACAAAATTATCTAGAAAAAATAAAAGTAACGGATAAGTTGATTCTTAATCTCGACATTATGTTCGGCAGAAAGCCTGCTTTTTTATGCCAAAATACAAAATAAAGTTTGCTGAATAAACACTGAAAAGTACAATAAGTATTTGGGTTCAAGTTATTTCTTAATAGTATGGGGTATAACTTGTAATAACAGACCATTTTTAGTCACATCAAGGCTGCATTTTGAAAAACACAAGTAATTATCATCTACGGAATATTAAGGACAGCATTGGATAGCTAAACAGAGATAATAGAGAAAGGTTAGTAATGGGTGTGGAAAAATCGTGGTGATATATTTTCAGCATCATCCCATTTAATTAATGTACCGATGATGAATGAAGCAGCTAGGTTAAAAACAGCAAAATCGATTGTATTTATTGATAGCGAAGTCGGTGTAGACGACAAAAAAATACATGACTTAGGCGCAGTGCGCAATGACGGCGTAACATTTCACAGTGCATCTATACACGATTTTTGCACATTTATCTCCGGCTCAGAATTTATTTGTGGGCATAATATCGTCCACCATGATATGATTTTCATTAAACCTCATATTAGTGGTGGTATCAATGGTAAATATATAGACACTCTATATCTATCCCCGTTACTTTTCCCTAAAAGACCTTACCATGCTTTGCTGAAGGATGACAAGCTCCAATCGGATGAGCTTAACAACCCTCTTAATGATGCCAAAAAGGCAGAAAAACTATTCTATGATGAAGTAAATGCTTTCCATGCACTATCATCTCAACAAAAGCAAATATTTTGCAGCCTATTGTATCAGTTTGAAGAGTTTCAAGGTTTTTTTGAATATGTAAATTTTGTTCCGTACATATCCAACGTAGAAAATCTTATTAAAAATGAGTTTAATGGCAGAATGTGTTCAAATGCGGATGTCACTCTATTAGTTAAACATTACCCTTTAGAGTTGGCATATACGCTTGCCCTTATTGGAAGTGATGATTATCATTCTATTACACCACGATGGCTTCTAAATAATTATCCTAAGATAGAAAATGTTATTAAGTTTTTGTGCAATACTCGGTGTGATATCGAATGTGGTTATTGCTCGAATATGCTGAACATTCATAAGGAACTAAAAAGGATATTCGGATATGATAGCTTCCGTACATATAATGGAGAGCCATTGCAAGAAAGTGCAGCTCAGGCGGCTATCGATGGAAAATCCCTTCTAGCAGTCTTTCCTACTGGAGGGGGTAAATCTATTACGTTCCAGTTGCCTGCGCTTATGGCGGGAAAAACCATTCACGGTTTGACCGTTGTTCTTTCTCCTCTCCAGTCTTTGATGAAAGATCAGGTAGACAATCTAAGCGAAAAAGGAATCGTGGATGCAGTAACAATAAATGGTTTACTTAGCCCAATTGAACGTTCTGAAGCATATGAACGCATTGCAAGTGGTACCGCCACATTATTATATATTTCACCGGAGCAGTTACGGTCAAGAACAATTGAAAAATTGTTAATGTCGAGAAATATTGTTCGTTTCGTTATAGACGAGGCTCATTGTTTTTCTGCATGGGGTCAGGATTTTCGAGTTGATTATTTATACATTGGTGACTTCATACGCGAAATACAAAAGAAAAAGAAAGATAAAAAGCCTATACCGGTATCGTGTTTTACGGCCACTGCAAAGCAAAAAGTTATCAGTGATATCTGCGAGTATTTCAAGCGCAAACTGGATATCGACCTTGAATTATTTGCATCATCCGCAACGCGTGAAAATCTTCATTACGTTGTGCTATACAAGGAAACTGAAGAAGAAAAATATACAGCGTTACGTTCGCTAATAGAACAAAAGAATTGCCCAACAATCGTATACGTTTCCCGTACTAAGCGTACCCATGATTTGGCTTCTAAGCTTACTAGCGATGGTTTTCCAGCAAAGCCTTTTAACGGTAAGATGGAGCCAAACGAAAAAATTGCTAACCAAGAAGCTTTTATAAATAATGAGGTTAAAATTATAGTGGCAACTTCAGCTTTTGGTATGGGCGTTGATAAAAAGGACGTTCGTTTGGTAATCCATTACGATATTTCTGATTCGCTTGAAAACTATGTACAGGAAGCTGGACGTGCGGGGCGGGATCCTTCGCTTCAAGCAGAATGTTATGTTTTATTTAACGACAATGATCTTGACAAGCATTTTATACTATTGAACCAGACAAAACTCAGCATCAGTGAAATCCAACAGGTGTGGAAAGCAATAAAGGACTTAACAAGAATCCGTCCTAGGATTTGCTGCTCACCACTTGAAATTGCTCGGCAAGCAGGCTGGGACGATTCTGTATCCGAAATTGAGATGAGGGTAAAGACGGCTATAGCAGCATTGGAGAGTGCCGGCTATATTAAGCGTGGGCGCAATGTACCTCACATTTATGCCACAAGTATCCTTGTCCATAATATGCAAGAAGCGAGTCATCATATAGACCATTCAGCTCTTTTTTCTGACTCTCAAAGACAGAATGCCAAAAGAATTATTAAATCTCTGATTTCAAGCCGTAGTATAGCAGCGGCGGGAAATGACGATGCAGAGTCACGAGTTGATTATCTTGCAGATATTCTTGGTATTGAAAAGGATGATGTGATAACCTCTATTAATTTGATGAGGCAAGAGGGACTCCTTGCTGATGCGCAGGATATGTCCGCTTATATTCTCAAATCCGATTCACAAAATAAATCGCTTCAAATTCTGGATAAATTTGCGAAGCTAGAAGCCTTCATTTTTTCTCAGCTTCCCGAAGAAGGCTGTACAATAAACTATAAGGAGTGGAATGAAGCAGCGCTTGCCGCCGGTGTAAAGTCTTCTAACGTTAAAAATATAAAAACATTACTCTATTATTTAACCATTAAAGATTATATTCATAAGGTTGAAGATGCTGAAAAACATATTGCAATTGTTCGGCCTTCGATGAATTCTAAGCCCCTATACGAAAAATTCACTCGCAAAATAGATATTTGCAGATTTATTGTTGGAGAGCTATACGGAAAGATACGTTATAATTCGGACGACAAGGAAGAAATACCAGTACAGTTTTCGCTTGTTGGGCTGTTTAACGCATATAAAGAAATTCCTAGACTGGACATTGATAAATCTTCAATAACGATTGGAGATGTTGCTGATGCATTACTTTATTTATCTAAGATAGGTGCTATGAAGCTTGAAGGTGGGTTTTTGGTACTGTATAACAGTATGGAAATTAAGCGGCTGGTTACCGATAATAGAATCAAGTACAAAGTTGACGATTACAGATTGCTGGATGAGTTTTACAAACAAAAAATCAGACAGATCCATATTGTCGGTGAGTATGCAAATCTGATGGTTAGGGATTATAATGCTGCGCTGCAATTTGTGCAGGATTATTTCCAAATGGATTTCAGGAAATTTATTTTAAAATATTTTAAGGGTGAAAGAGCAAAGAATATTGACCGTAATATTACACCTAAAAAGTTCAATCAGCTTTTTGGACAGTTATCTGATATTCAGTCGCAAATCATTAATGATA
>JAAYNX010000137.1 GCA_012520615.1 Clostridiaceae bacterium
AAGGACTCCTTCGGTCATGCTCAATTAGGAGGAACAGCATCGGTACTTGCTGGCGTATTAAAGAATGAGCTCGGCTGCAAAACCCGTGCAATTGAATTTTCATTACTTCAAAGATGTGCCTCTCACTGGGCTTCAAAAACAGATGTAGATGAGACATTCACCGCCGGTCAAAAGGCTGTTCAATATGCTGTAGAAGGAACCACAGACCACATGGTAGCTTATGAGAGATCCGAGAAGAACGGCAAGTATTTCTGTAATTATGTGCTTGTGAATCTTTCAGACGTTGCCAATACAGAAAAGAAAATCCCAAGAGAATGGATTACGGCTGACGGTACCGGACTAACTCAGGATTTCATAGACTATGCCCTTCCTCTTATCGAAGGCGAGTCTAACCCTCCTATTGAGGATGGACTGCCCAGATTTGCCAAACTTAAAAAGATTTTAGCTACAAAATAATTCGGTATGAAATAAAAAAGTAGGGGTTGTCATATACGACAACCCCTTTATTTGCGATTTTTTAATGCTTTATAGTTCTTCCGGCTTCAATATCATTAATTCTGCCCCATGCATAGGACGCCATTTCTGATCTGGGGGCAACCTCGGTTACAACCCTAAAGCAATGCAACGCTTCTTTTTCAGCCTCTTCCTTAGAAGGGTATTGGGATAATGCTATTGCTTTTCCCCCGTAGTAATAAACATTTGTTAATATATTAGGTTTCAAATCCAACTCTTCGATAATAGCAATAGCCATTCTATACTCATTAGCCGCTTCTTGATATATTTCGACTGACTTGGCATTTGCATTTGATCTATAAATTTCTCGCCCCGCCTCATAGAACTGAGATACTGCTTTCGGCTTGCATTCATTATTCAGGGCATTAATTTCTGCTGCAATGTCCTCAGGTTTATCAAGGTCTGACAGATCCCTTTCAATCTGTATTACTACATCCTTATATTTCCCTTCATCAGCTAATCTTTGTAAGTCCCTTAATATTTCACTCCAATATGCATATTGTTCTAATTGGGACTGCAATTTCTTCTCATTATCAGTAGCTTTTTTCAAGGCTTCATTTGCATCTTTCAGTCTCGTAGTCAGCTCATTTTTTTCTTTTTCCAGTTTCTCGACTTGAGGAGATACGCTCTCAGTTTTCTTAAAAATATTACCCAAATCAATATTTATGGGGCTACTTTCCGGTACTAGAATCCAAACAAGACTTAATACTAGAATTCCCAATAAAAACCCCAATATGTATTTTATGTAGTATGGATTGTTCCGTTCCGGAGAAAGACCGCTCTTAAGCCATGATACTGTTTCGATAGCCGCCTTTTTATACTTTTTTTGTCTGTTATTGTTATTGCTGTCTCCGTCCGTAATTTTACCATCCAGTTTATCTAAATAATTTGAAGCTCGTAAGCTATTATCTTCCATTTTAATAACTTTGTTGAACATACGTCTTGCATTATACTCATCATCTAAGCTTAAATAACAAATTCCCATAAGATTCATGGCTTCGTAAAATGCGGGGTATATGGCTATAGCTTTTTTTAACGCAATAATTGCAATATCCTCATTATCACTTTTTAAATCCTCTAATGCTTTATTGTAAAGGTCAATGGCGTTCTTCATATCATCCGGTATTATGCCAATTTTTTCTTCAACGCTCGCTACATCAATTAGTTCATATTTTAATAATTCTTCTTTAATGTTCAGCATAATTCCCCTCCAAGACCTATTATTTGCAGTAATATTACTAAATAAAATATTTTACGATATTATTGTATCACTACTTTTATTAATACATCAAGTAATCCTTGCTATATATACCACTCTTTCTTCTAAATACAAGAAAAACCCGGTTGATACCGGATTTTCTATATTGAATATCTAATTATTAGCTCCACAGCATTTTTTGTATTTTTTGCCGCTTCCGCAGGGGCATGGTTCATTACGTCCTACCTTAGCAACATCTCGTCTTTTTGGTTTTCTTACTCCATCATCACCATGGGAAGCCATTGTTGGCTTGGCAACCTGCTCCCGCTTAACAACTATATTCTCCTTCTTAATATGAAGAATCATTTTAACCGTGTCTTGCTGAATATTTCGAATCATTTCTTCGAACATGTCGAAGCTTTCACGTTTGTACTCGATTACCGGATCATGCTGCCCGTAAGCTCTAAGACCGATACCATACTTTAACTGGTCCATGGAGTCAATATGATCCATCCATTTTTCGTCCACACTTCTGAGTAATGCTCTTCTTTCAATCTCACGTATAAGCTCCTCGCCTAATTCAGCTTCCTTTGCTTCATATATACTGTTGGCCTTTTGTATTATTATTTCTTTTATTTCATTTGCGGTAACAGTCTCGAGATCAATAGCTTTAAAATCCAGTGTGCTTGCGGGCAAAAGAGTACTTTCGGCATAAGAGGCAAGCCCCTTTAAATCGCAGTTGTCGGGTATATCGCTCTCCCCACAATACATACTCACAATATTCTCGGCAATATTATCTATCATTTTCATGATATATTCTTTTATGTTCTCTCCATTCAATACCTTTGCGCGTTCAGAGTATATTATCCCGCGCTGTTGATTCATAACATCATCATACTCCAGTACGCTTTTACGTCTTTGGAAATTGATTCCCTCAATCTTTTTCTGAGCGCTTTCTATGGCATTGGATAAGAGTTTTGCCTCAATTGGTTGGTTTTCGTCCAAACCCAGGGCATCTACCATTCTTCCCATTCTTTCAGATCCGAAAAGACGCATCAAATCATCATCTAACGCAATGTAGAAGCGGCTTTCACCCGGGTCACCCTGACGACCTGAACGCCCTCTAAGCTGATTGTCTATTCTACGGGATTCGTGCCTTTCGGTTCCTATAATCTTCAGACCACCTGCTTTTATAACAAGTTCTTTTTCTTTATCTGTTTCTTTCTTAAGTTTTGCATACAATTCCTTAAATATTTGACGCGCCTTTAAAATCTGCTCATCATCGGTTTCATCAAAACTTATGGATGCCAGAATCAGAGCCTCATCCATGCCCTGCTTTCTCATTTCCTGCTTGGCAAGAAATTCGGGATTACCGCCTAACATAATATCTGTACCACGACCTGCCATGTTTGTGGAAATGGTTACAGCACCAAATTTACCCGCCTGGGCTACAATTTCGGCTTCCTTCTCATGATATTTTGCATTTAAGACATTGTGTTTTATACCATATTTTTTAAGCATTCCGCTCAGCATTTCTGAGGTTTCTATGGATATTGTACCTACTAAAACCGGCTGTCCTTTTTTATAACTTTCCTCTATATCACGTACCACAGCCGCAAATTTACCGTTTTTAGTTTTATAGACTACATCATCATGATCTTTTCGTATAACAGGTAAATTGGTTGGAATGGGTATAACATCCAAATTATATATGGCTCTGAATTCCTG
>JAAYNX010000018.1 GCA_012520615.1 Clostridiaceae bacterium
TATTCCTCTGTTTTTTTATAAAAACGGCATTTTACGGCTGTTCGCTTTGTAAATTATGGAATTTGATGTTTTTTAAGCTAAACCAAAACTTTTCACACGAAATTTGCTTGATTTTTCAGCAGCTTCGTCCAAACACCAATTTTTTGAGCAATAAAGAATATAATATAAACAATAAGGAAATATGCTATCATTTGAATAATACTATTTATAAACTTTTCCACATCGTTCTCCTCCTCATAATTTTTTATTTATAATAATCAGTAATTCGCCATACAAAACATGTATGAATTAACTATATAATTTACGATTTGAAAAAGCTAATGAAGAGTTACAAATCGTAAGTTTTATCAAGCTAATAGAATAGGTCTTACATGTTTTAAAACCTGTTTTTTATAATCTCCAAAGCCTTGCTTTCAAAACCGGCACATGGATGTGCCGCCCTCCTCCCATGTCGTAGAACGTCTCGCCATTTGCGTCGTCGAAGAATCGGACTTACAGAGCCCTTCTACGTAGGCGGTGCTTGCACCCGATTCTTCGATGAGGGCAGAATTACTTCATGCTCCCGCTCCAGAGAAATTTCTACGTGCTTTGCCCTTTACGCAAATGGACTTGTTCTACGAAGGATGATGCCCCGTGATTCAGAACTGTCCACGGATGGACAGTCCTTAAAATTCTCCAGCTTTGTTACAATGTACATAAGTATATTCAATCTAAATCGTTTTTTATAGAAAACTCTTTAAGATAATCATTTGTAACATGCTCATGATACAACGAACCCATATGATCCCTACCCGGCTTTTCAGGCCAATAATCCTCAGTTATATAATAATAATTAAAATAAACGCTTTCTTCCCTATCACTTATTTCAGTTAGTTTAAGCTTTCTAATCAATTCATCTTTACTTACAAATGAAAAACCATCTTTTTCTACAATATATACAGGATACTCTTTATGAGGTATTTCATATAAACGTTGATAAGGTTTTAAATCATCTGGAATCATCTCGAAAAATTCATGTGACTTTTGCTCTTCCATAAACACTCCAGATATCCATTTCCAGTCCCCTTTAACAGCTTCAATAATATACATAATAAACCTCCATCTCATAAACATTATTACTTTAAAGGATGACCCAAACACAACCCACCATGGATGGTGGGTCTCTGCATCATCTTTCGTAGAACGTTTAGCATGGCTGACGCCGTTTGAACCGGACCTATTAGAAAGACCCGTGAGAGCCGCTGTGCGGCCGGCGAAACGGTGTAGTGCGGCTTGCTACATGCTCTTACTCCAGAGGCTTTGCTTCATGATCTTCTAATCCGCACCTTTACAGCCATGCATTGATCTCCGACGTATCCTGACCCGTAATTCAGAAAGTCCCACGGACGGGACTTCCTCAAAACTATACTTCAATCCGCTTGCATCCAATAATTTTATTAGTAATCATTTTATTTAGCTTATCAATGTCAAATTCTTCGGTGTTAGTACAATACTCATTTATTTCTCTATTTATCACTTCATCAACAGGA
>JAAYNX010000221.1 GCA_012520615.1 Clostridiaceae bacterium
CTTCTGCTGCAAATGCAGTAACGCTCATAGAGAGCAGCATTACCAGGGACAGAACAATACATAATATTTTTTTCATTATAAAGCTCCTTTCGCTTATTGTCTATGCTTCGTGTGAAGTGATAGTATGTCGGTTATGTTTTGAACGAAATGCGCATAACCCAATCATCTTGTATAGGCTATGCGCCGATCCTGTTGATCTTTAATCGGAGCCTCCAAAAACAGAGGGCGAAAAAAGCAGACCAGCGCATAAGCCTATGCTGAGCATTAATAGCGATCATAACAATTCTACCTCCTGTATCAGTATTTGAAATCCATGCAGTTCCTCCGCAACCGGCAGAGAGGTCTACACGTCCTTTCACCCCATAAGTACGGTTTTATCGCCGTTGGTCGCAAAGTTTCCGAAAGTTTTTTGAAAAATATAAAAAAACACTCGTACCGCCTTTGCCGACGGTACGAGTGCGATGTGTAGTGTTATGGCAACACACTAAAATGTGATACATTTGCGTAATACGAAGCAATTTCAATATTAGAGGAATGAAAGTATACTTTTATATAACATTCTTCCTCACCTACCCATAAATCCACATTAAACCTCTGATCCACAGTAATGTATACATCTGGTAACCCTAAGTGTTGCATATCCGTTGTCCAAGTTCTTTTCCATTTTGATATGCCTATACCGTCCAGTAGAGCAGATATATCTTCTGCATCCTCAGTCTGATAGCAAATTTCTCCATACCACACATCTACAAAATGCGCTCTTTCAATTCTATCAATTACATAGCTGGGGAGAACAAAAAGGTACATCAAAACTAAAACAAGGATCACGCATAATACAGTAATAATAAGTTTATTCTTTTTGATATGGTTCTTCATATTCTCCCCCTCTGTTAATCTAAACGCAGTTTAGAAAACTTTTATAGGTGTTCTTACTTCTGTCATTCCGCAAGCGTTACTGCCAGGCAAAGAATACACAACATCCGTTATATAGTATAAGGTGTTATCTGAAAAGTCGTAATAATATCGTCCTGTATCAGATTCGACATTATATTTTGACGAAATTTGCTCCGGCACATAATTTGCAGATCTCAGTTCTTTTTGATCAAAAGTGGTACGAGCATTTAAGATTTCTTTTCTTTCATTTTCGTTTTTGACACTATTATCAAAAGAATCGGAATAACTGACAATCTTCCCGTCAACAACAGTAAACACAATAACTGCCGAGGTTTCAATATCGTCCAGATAGTATCTTACCTTAATTATTCCGTCATCACCAAAATATCCGTTTGCCAGCACTTTGTACTGCGATAAATCAAACTTGGAATCTCTTTTACTCATAAGTTGAATAATACCAGCATATTCCGTTTTGACTTCTTCAAGAGGAACATACTCCCCGTTCACAACAGAACTGAAATCAAAAGGTATTATCTTCTCTGTGGTAATAATACTCATATCGGATTCCGTTGTCAAATTGGCACTCTTGTTGTTCAGCGCAATGTTGATCGAAGCATCACCATATGTTTTAGCCGAATCACCTAAATTGCAATTCGGGTGACGGGTTGTAGCATCGGCGATTGCAGCAGAAACAGTTTTTCCATTTCCGAGTGCATTATTATAGGCTTTTTTCCAGTTTTGACCTTCGGTTGTTAGACCGTTGATTGTGTCAGTAAATCCAACAACACAAGTTGCTCCGCCATCTTCAGCTGATGTACATAAGTTTACATTATTTGTTGCAGTATTACATCCAACAAAGGTAAACAGTTTAACCCCGGATAAATCTCTGTCTTGCAAACCGGCATATGTATATCCAGAGGATGTAGAAGTGAAGTCTGTTAAATAGTATGCGCCACACTGATGATCGCTATCATCAACAGTATCGCCACAAATTATATTGTCGTAATTTGCATGTCCGTCAATATAGACAATCGAACTTCCAAGGCGATCTGTACCAGCGGGATTTTCACCTCTAAGGTACTCATAAGTCGGATCAAAATTATAATATGAAGTGTACCCCAACATACCGTATACAGTAGATGCATGAGTAACGCTTATCGTACAGTCTCCTGCATGGTCATTAACAAAGGGTATATTCATTCCAAAATCATGTCCAATGGAATACGCATATTCAGTAGTTGAGGTTGCCATAACAGGAGAATTGGACGAGGCTTCCCATAGCTGTTCGCTTTCTTGAAGTGTTGCTGCATTTGCCGAACACGGAAAAGCCATAGGCATAAGAGCCAATGCTAATATAACACTTAATATCTTTTTCATTATAAAGTTCCTTTCGCTTATTGTCTATGCTTCGTGAGAAGCGATAGAGAGTCGGTTATGTGTTGAATTAAATGCGCATAACCCAATCATCATGGACGGGCTATGCGCCGATCCTGCTGACTTTTAATCGAAGCCTCCAAAAACAGAGGGCGAAAAAAGCAGACCAGCGCATAAGCCCATGCTGAGCATTAATAGCGATCATAACAATTCTACCTCCTGTATCAGTATTTGAAATCCATGCAGTTCCTCCGCAACCGGCAGAGAGGTCTACACGTCCTTTCACCCCATAAGTACGATTTTTTTGCCGTTGGTCGCAAAATTTCTGAAAGTTTTTGAAAAAATAAATTAGTAATGACGAACCCGTACCATTGACGGTACGGGTTTATTGACGAAGAACATTTAACAAAACTTATATCTCATCTGTATCATCAGCGGCTTCCGGTATTCATGCGCTCAAAACTTCCGCTTGCTTATCAGTTTCAAGGCACAGATCGAGTTTTACTCCAAACCATTTCTCCATAAAACTTTGATAGTGAAGTGTCAAAACATAGTTAGGCACATATCCAGGCTCCGTATATTTCAGCATATCGTTTGCAAACATGATGGTGTTAGTATATAACTATGGACACGGAAAGTTGAACATTCTATAATATAACAAAGGAGTGTTCAATCATGGCAAAAAAACAAAAATCCTATACACCAGAATTCAAGCAGCAGATTGTAGACC
>JAAYNX010000220.1 GCA_012520615.1 Clostridiaceae bacterium
TAGTGCAAGCAATAGGATGCCTTATTCATTAGGACGTATCAAAAGAGGAGGCCATTATGTCAAAAAACATTGTTGATGTTCAGAATGTTGGAATGAAATACCAGTCAATCAATGGTGAAATAGACGCTGTTAAAGACATTACCTTCTCTGTTGAAAAAGGAGGTTTCGTAAGTCTTGTAGGTCCCAGCGGCTGTGGGAAATCAACACTTCTTTCTATTATATCGGGGCTAATAAAGCCCACCAACGGCAAGGTGTTTATAGAAGGCGAAGAAGTAAATAAAACCTCTGACAAGGTTGGCTATATGCTCCAGAAAGATTACCTTTTTGATTGGCGTACCATATATCAAAATGTAATATTGGGGCTTGAAATAAGAAATATATTAACAAACGAAAACAAAGACTTTGTTTTAAAGCTCTTAAAAACTTATGGACTTTATGATTTTAAAGATAAATACCCAAATCAGCTTTCTGGAGGAATGAGGCAGCGTGCAGCTTTGATCCGAACTCTTGCCGTAAAACCTGACATCCTCCTTCTGGATGAAGCTTTTTCGGCGCTGGATTATCAGACACGACTGGCTGTTACTGAAGACATATACAGTATCATAAAAAGTGAGAATAAAACTGCTGTTATGGTTACCCATGATATCTCCGAGAGCATAAGTATGTCGGACAGAGTAATTGTACTTTCAAAGCGGCCTGCAGTAGTCAACAGCATACATGAAATCATATTTGACTGCCCACAAAGGACACCTCTCAAGTGTCGTGAGCATCCCAACTTTCGCGAATACTTTAATACAATATGGAAGGAGCTGGATATACATGTCTAAACTTGATCCCAACCTTTCCGCAGAAAGAATAGCCTATTTAAAAAGAGTGAAGTTAAGGAAAACAGCTACTTGGATACTCCGATTATTAATAATAGTATTGTTCTTTGCGTTTTGGGAAATTGCAGCTAACCTGAAGCTTATAGATTCCTTTGTAACAAGCCAGCCATCAAGGATGATTAAAACGCTTATTAACCTTTATGGAGGGGGAGACCTGTTTTTACATATAGGCGTAACATGTCTTGAAACCGTGGCAGGATTTGTTATAGGTACGATTTTGGGTACTATTGTGGCAGTTATTCTATGGTGGTCTGAGTTTACCTCCCATGTTCTTGAGCCTTATTTGGTAGTGTTAAACAGCCTTCCGAAAGTGGCATTAGGCCCAATTTTTATCATCTGGATAGGAGCAGGTCCTGCGTCCATTATTGCTATGGCTTTGGCCATTTCATTAATTGTGACTATCTTAGAGGTTCTAAACGCATTTCTCCAAACCGACGAAGATAAGATTAAACTGGTTGAAACCTTTGGTGCAAATCGTTTCCAGGTATTTGCCAAGGTCGTTTTCCCGTCAAACATCCCCGCTATGATAAATGCATTAAAGGTTAATGTGGGTTTATCTTGGGTGGGTGTAATAACGGGAGAATTTCTTGTTTCAAAAGCCGGTTTAGGATATCTGATTGTATATGGAGGACAGGTATTCCAGCTTGATCTTGTTATGACCAGCGTAATAATACTAGCCATTGCTGCTGCTTTTATGTACCAAGGTGTGGTATTGCTGCAAAAATGGCTTACGGGAGGGAATATAGGCCAGCAACATTAGTAAGTAAAAAAATTTTAGCCGATTGCGAAATGTGACTTTTTAACGATAACATAAATTGGTAATATTATTCCAGCTCGTTCACTAGCTATATAACGAGCGGTAAAATTAAAAAACATAAAGAA
>JAAYNX010000199.1 GCA_012520615.1 Clostridiaceae bacterium
AGACAAGCATGATTACAATGGTGCCAATTAAACAATGTATTTCAAGTATCGTAACCCAAAGACAGCATACGGTGCTTTTTTTATGCCTCGAAGGCTTCATCTTCCTATTAAGTATTTTGTATTTCTCTATCAATAACAAACCATACCAAAGCCAATTAAGAACAATAACACCCCAGATAAAGACGCCGGTACCCGCAGGTCAGAAACAGCACGGATCAGCAGAGTGGCTTCATGAAAAAGAAAAGGACGAAGTAATTGATACTGCTGAAATCAAATTTCAAGATGGTTTTATTAAGAATTTGATAAGCCAAGGCCAAAGGGATGTAGCGCAAACACCAAAAAGAGTAGTCGAAGCTCCAAGCAATACTAATGAGAGAGATATCCAGAGTGGAGAAGGAAAAAAAGAAAGCATAGCAGAGCCTAATGAATCCCAAGAGCAGTACGTTAATGATGGCGGGATTGTATTAGGTGTAAGAAAGCAGGCAACAGGTGAGAGAGTCTTTTATGTCGGGGATGATGTTCATACCCTTTGCATCGGTGCTACACGTTCAGGTAAGTCTAGGACAGTAGTTATACAAAGCTTATGTCTACTTGGTTTGGCCGGTGAAAGCATGGTTATATCAGATCCCAAGGGGGAATTGTGGTCATTCACAGCCGCTTTTTTAGATCGTCTGGGTTATGAGGTTATCGCTATAGATTTCAAAAACCCGCTTAAGAGCCAGTGCTACAATTTTCTTCAGCCCATAATTGATGCCGTTGATAGAAACGATATTGCCAGAGCAATTGATGCCACATGGGACTTAACTGCAGCATTGGTGGGCGAGCCTAAAGGCGAGCGAATATGGACAGATGGTGAGGCTTCAATTATTGCCAGCGCAATAATGAGTGTCGTTTATGATAACAGGGACGCTAAAAACCGGAAGTATCAGAACCTTACCAATGTATATTTTTTTATTGCGGAGATGTGTAAGCCCATAAACAACAAAATGCCTATTATCGAATACGTAAAAACCCTAGATAACGGGCATCCGGCAAAGGCATTACTGGCAATATCAGAGGTGGCCCCTTCAAGAACCCGTGGAAGTTTTTATACCGCTGCCTTAACAACATTGAGGCTATTTACGAATCCGTTGATTTATTCCATGACCTGTTCATCTGATTACAAGCCGAAGACAATATCAGAAAAAAAGGTCGCCCTGTTTATTATTCTACCTGATGAAAAAACGACATACTACACCATTGCAAGCCTCTTGGTATCACAACATTACGAATTACTTGTAAATGCCGCAGATGAAAGGGGCGGACGGCTAAAAAACAGAGTAAATTTCATGCTCGATGAATTTGGTAACTTTGTAGCCATTCCAAGCTTTGCAAACAAGCTTACAGTTGGCGGGGGCAGAGGTATCAGGTTTAATCTGTTTCTACAAAGCTTTTCACAGCTTGATGAAAAGTATGATAAGGAGGTATCAAAAACAATAAAGGGAAACTGCCAGACTTGGATATATCTGCAGTCGGACGATCTTGAAACACTTGAAGAAATATCAAAGAAGCTTGGCAATTATACTGTATCAACCTATTCCTTGAGTTCATCTAACCAGAAATTCACTAACCCATCGAGCTCCCACAGTATAAACCTCACAGGAAGGGCTTTACTGACAGTAGATGAAGTAAGGCTTATTTCACGCCCTTACAGCCTTGTGACATCACGAAATAATCCGGCTATTATGTTCTCCCCTGATCTTTCAAATTGGTGCTTCAATAAGATGCTGGGTCTTGGTGACAAGGAGCACAACCGTATAGTGAGAGAGCAAAGAGAAAAAAGCAGACCTGTGAAGACGGTAAGTGCCACAGAAATTCAGCTTTGGAATATCTGGCAAGAGTTTCTGGAGAAATGTGAACAGCAAGAAGAGCAGATACATAATCAGATGCCGGTAGTATACCCAACGAATGCCGGAAGGCTCAAGGTCCAAAGAGAAGAACTTTTTATGAACAATCTGCAGGACTTAAAATAATCTCGAAATAATTTAAATCAAATTGGAAAGGAGACTCTATGAACAATATAAAGAGGCATATAGACAAAGCAAAAAAGAAATTATTTATGGCAGCAACTCTGATATATCTTGCTTTTATAAACACGGTACCGGCTTTTGCGGATGTGGCGGGAAGTAAGATTGCCAAGGGTACGGAAAAACTCATTCAGGACGCTACTACCTGGTTGATGGTTCTGGCACCTGTCGCGGCAGGACTACTTATCATCTATTTTTGCATACGCCGATCGGCAGCTGATGAGATGGATCAGAAAAAATGGAACAACAGAATTGTTACAGCAGTGATTTCATGTGTTGGAGCCGTGCTGGGATCAGCCACGCTTAATCTGATCATTGGGTATTACAAATAAGTGATATTCAGATAAATAAAAATTAATCATTAATTTGGAGGATGTAGAATATGAAGAATGTTATTAAAAAGGGTGCTATCAAATGTTTTAGTAAGGCGAACAGCCTAAAGACAAAGATTGTGAGGATCTTACAAAACAATAGCGGTGAAGGTTTTGTGGATACAGCAGTTAAAATCCTGATATCTGTTGTTATAGGCGGATTATTAATGGGTGGTCTATACTTGCTGTTTAAAGATACTGTATTACCAACCCTGACTCAAAAAGTCACCGAAATGTTCAATTACACAGGAAATTAAAGAACTAATTTTTGGGGCTTTTATTTTCGCAGGCCCTGACGATTAAAGAAGGGAGGGAAAGGTTTGGAGGTACTGCTTATACTTCTGATTTCAGCTATTCTAACCGGTTGTCTTTCGTATGTAAACAATATTCTCACAGGACTTGTTCCTATGGCTCTTAATGCAGAAAATTTCATGTCGACTCTAGCCGGAAACAATGGTTTTAGCCAAGTGTTCAATATTTTCTTTGCTTTAGGAATCAGTCTTATTGTATTAAAGTTTCTTAAGAAGGGTTTTGAAACATATGTGTTGTGGACAGAAGGTGATGCGGATGCAGATCCGCTATTGCTGCTTACAAATTTTTTTAAGGCGTTGGCGGTAGCTGTATCATTTCCTGTCCTTTATGGCTGGTTGGTGGAGATAGTCAATGAAATGACCAATAAGCTTTTAAGTGCAATCGGGACCGGCATGCAGGAGGACTTTTCAACATTGATTAGCGGGATAGCTTCGGCAGGGCTCTTCACAGCCATTGTATCCCTAGTCTTCTTTATTGTATTCTTCTTTCTGTATGTTCAATTTCTAATGCGAGGGCTTGAAATGCTAATATTGAGGATCGGTCTGCCTGTTGCCTGTGTTGGTCTGCTGGATAGTGATAAAGGTGTATTCAGAACTTATATGCAGAAATTCTTTCAAAGTACATTTTCAATTATAATTCAGATAGCCCTGGCTAAGATGGGAGTGGGTCTTATGTTAAATGCCCATGTCTTTTGGGGTCTTGCAGCCGTTATGCTCTCAGTAAGAACACCTAAGTTCCTGCAAGAATTTATGATTACTTCAGGTGGGAATCCGTCCGGCGCGATGGGAACTGTCTATCAGACAGTAAGGCTTGTACAGATAGCAAAAGGGGCATTCAAATAAAGGAGGCATCAGTTCATGGATTTATTAAAACAAATGGCTGATGCCTTTGTTCTTCTTATTCGTGTAGGAACAGTCTTTCGCTGGGTCTACTGCTTAATAAGAACCGGAATGAGTGAGGAAGAGGCAGGAATGTATAAGAAACGGGCGAGGAATACGGTTGTGTTTTATATAATAGCTGAGTGTATATGGCAGATTAAGGAGTTGGTTGTGGGGTATTATTTATAATAAGAAATGTCTGGTGTTGAGAATACTTCTATAATTTGCTACCTTATAAGAGAGATTACTTATTAAACAAGTGATTGTTTAATGAACTTAAGATTGTTAGAGCTTAATTTATCGTTTAGTTTATATACGGTTATAAAAGAGGTAGATTGATGGCAAACATATATGCAATAAGCGATATCCATGGATGCTTACAGCCTTTGTTAGAGGTGCTTTTATTGGTTGATTTAGAGGCTAATAAAGAAAATAAGCTGATTTTTTGTGGTGACTATATTGATTATGGTCCGAATAGCTGTGAAGTTTTATATAAAGTGAAAGAATTGTACGATAATTACCCGCACCAGGTAATCGTGCTTATGGGGAACCATGAGTATATGTTTTTAGAATTCTTGAATGCCAAAGATAAAGATATTTGGAATGTTGAATGGCTTGGTGCAGATAAGGGTTTTTCTA
>JAAYNX010000085.1 GCA_012520615.1 Clostridiaceae bacterium
AACTCCTAATATACTATTTACCCAGTTTTCATCAACCAAACCTATCGGCTATTACCGCTCTGCCTTTTTTTATAGATGCTTAATCTCTTCATCAAAGAACTTTTCCATTCTATTCATTGCCAAATCTTCATCTTCACCTGATATAATAACTTCAAAGGAATCATCCGTTTTTATTCCCAATGTCATTACGCCTATAATGCTCTTTAGAGAGACTTCCTTTGCTTTATATTTAATTGATATTTCCGATTTGAATTTTTCTGCTTCGCTAATAAGTATAGAAGCCGGTCTTGCATGTAACCCTATTGGACATTGAAGTATAAATGTTTTTGTGAGCATTAAGCTTCCTCCTTAAGATGTTTTCTAATTTTTTCGGTTTCATTAAAACTTAGTGCAGTTTTTGCTACATCAACCGCGTTATTATAATTTATTTCTCGTACCGCCTGTTTTACATATGGTATTGAGGCAGGTACCATTGAAAATTCATCTAATCCCAGTCCCAAAAGTAGTCTCGTATACTTAGGATTTGAAGCCATTTCACCGCACATTCCTACTTGTATTCCATGTGCATGGCCTGCATCAATTATCATTTTTATCAGTCTTAATACTCCTATATTTAAGGGATTATATAATGAACTGACATGTTCATTCATCCTATCTACCGCAAGAGTATATTGACAAAGATCATTGGTGCCAATACTGAAGAAGTCTGCTTCCTGTGCAAGGATATCCGCAGCAATCGCCGCTGATGGAACTTCAATCATGATTCCTACCTGAATATCCTCGTTATATGGAATTTTTCTTTCATCCAGTTCCGACATCGCCTCTTTTAGTATTTGCTTTGCCGCGATAAGCTCCTCAAGGCTGGATATCATTGGAAACATGATCTTTAAGTTTCCAAATGTACTTGCTCTTAAAATCGCTCTCAACTGGGTTTTGAAAATTTCTTTTTCTTTTAAGCATATTCTGATAGCACGGTAGCCAAGAAACGGGTTGTCCTCATTAGGCAGATTTAATAGTGCAGATTTTTTGTCTCCGCCAATATCGAGGGTTCTTATAATGCAAGGCCTGATGCCCATTGCATCTGCTACCATTTTGTAAGCTAAAAATTGATCTTCCTCAGTGGGCAGGTCGACACGATTAAGATATAAAAATTCTGTTCTGAATAGTCCGATGCCGTCTCCGCCTTTGGCTAAAATTTCTATGGCCTCTTCCGGGTTTGCTATGTTTCCAACTAGGTGAACATTTTTACCATCCAAGGTAACAGAGGGCTCGTCCTTTAATAGCTTTATTTTCTCAATCGCTTTCAAATATTCCTGTTGTTTGTCAAGGTATTCATCCAGTTCATCAGGTGTAGGATTTACAATAAGAATTCCTTTCTCACCATCAACTATTAATAAATCACCATTTTTAATATCGAAAATCTTCTTTTCGCATCCTACCAATGCAGGGATCTCCATTGTCCTTGCCATTATTGCTGTATGAGAAGTCTCGCCGCCCTTTTCAACTGCAAAGCCCTTAACGTATTGCTTATTCATGGATACTGTATCTGCAGGCGAAAGGTCTTCTGCTATAATAATCGAGTCTTCCAGTATTTCGGACAAATCAGTTGCAGTATTTCCTGTTAGACTAAGCAAAAGACTCTTGCTTATATTTGAAACGTCCTCTGCTCTTTGTTTCATATAATCATCGTTTAACTGCAAAAACATTTGCTTTAACTGTTCCGCTGAACTTATAACCGCCCATTCAACGCAGAATGAATCATTTTTAATTGCTCCGGTTACCATGTCAGAAAATATCGGATCTTTAAGCATCATCTTGTAGGCATGAAAAACTTGTTGTTCTGAATCATTGAGTACACCTTTTGCTTTTTCAATAACCAAATCATAATGCTTGTCTGTTTCCTCGACAGCTTCTTTGAACCTTCTAAGCTCGTTTTCAACATCTGAAGCGCTGATCTTTTTGCCTGTATAAAGGCTATTATCAACCTTTGTCTTAAGGATAAACGCTTTTCCTATTCCTATTCCATTCGAGGCAGCTATACCTTTAATCATTCATATACCACCCTTCACCGTCTTAAATTAATTCAAGCGTATTAGAAAATTCCCTCATCTCTAATGCGACTATAGGCATCAACAATTCTTTCAACTAATTCCGAATGTTCTTCTAGCCCGCAAACTTCTATAACAGCATCACGGATTCCCTTTTCTTTAACCATAGCCTGCAATTCAACAGACTGCTTATCCTCACTGTTATTATAGTTAAACGCGGCAGCTGCTCCTATAATAAGATTCTTTGGATCAATATCATAACCTTTTGCCGTTAGCATAGGTTTAATCAGACGATCTGTCTTTGATAGCTTTCTTAAAGGTTCCCTGCCTACTCTGTCAACACTATCATCCAGATACGGATTTTTAAACCTGTTTAAAATCTTATTAATGTAGTTATTATGTGCAGTCTGATCAAAACCGTACTTTTTGACAAGGGCTTCACCGCTTTCTTCCATAGCAGCTTTTACACATTGGAATATACGTGTGTCGTTAATACTGTTCCGTATTGTCTTATGACCAGCGATTTTTCCTAAGTATGCTGTTATGGCGTGTCCGGTATTAAGGGTGAAGAGTTTTCTTTCAACATATGCGGCTAAATTATCAGTAATTGTCATTCCATCAATTTGAGGAATTTCACCTTTAAACCCATATTTGTCAACTATCCATTCATAAAACGGTTCTACGCTCACTGCCAAAATATCATCGTTATCTTCTGAGCGTTTTGGCGGAACTATTCTGTCAACTACCGAATTAGGAAACCCTACATATTCGGACATGTATTTCACATCTTCATCAGCAAGATATCCGAGTACCGCATCATGTAATGATTTAGAAGCCTCAAACATGTTTTCGCAAGCAATTATGTTTAGAAACTCTTTGATTCCTTTTTCTCTTCGCCTTATTATGCAATTTGCTATATTACCCGCTATTTTAGGCAAAACTGCCGGGCCAACAGCTGTAGTAATAATTTGCGCTTCTTCAGCTATATCCATAAGGCTCTTATCTTGTGTAAGGACACCTGATACGTTTTGAATAGTATGAATCTCTGTATTTTCGTCCACAATATATATCTTATACTGTTTGTCGCTATTCAATTTGTTTACTATATCATTTACTATATCAGCGAAGACAACCTTATATCCGGATTGAGATAATAGGCCTCCGATAAAGCCTCTACCTATATTACCCGCTCCAAATTGTATAGCAGTTTTCATTACTTTCTCCTTCCAAGCACTTTTTTGCATTGCTTAGTGGTATATTTTAAACTTGAGTTGTGAACGCCTCATAGATCTTATTCTTGTCGTTTGTCTGGAAAAGCTCCTTAACAACATCCTCGTCTTGAATGAATTCAGCAAGGTTTGTAAGAATCTGCATATGTTCATTTCCTTTTCCTGCAATTCCTACAACAAGATAAGCTACTTTTCCTTCTTCAAACTTGACTCCTTGCGGATACTGGATTATTGAGATTCCGCTTTTCAAAATCAAATTTTTTGCAGCACCTCCTCCGTGAGGAATAGCAATGCCATTTCCGATGTATGTGGTAAGAACTTTTTCTCTTTCCTGCATAGCATTGATATATTCCGGCATAACATAGCCGCCATTAACCAATAGTTGCCCTGCTTTCTCGATGGCAACAGTCTTATCAACGCTTTTTTCTCCCATTAATATGTTTTCCTTCAAAAGAACACTTGAACCAGTGTTTTCAGCTCCACCGCCGCCAGCTGCAGAATTGCTTTTCTCATCATTTCTCTTAAAAAATCCCATAATGATACCTCCTGTTTTTTTAATTGTTTATAGCCAATGCTCTTATTGGCTCACGCATTTCATTTCTCCACTCATCAAGTTTGTCCAAATAAAGTGTACTAATTAGCATATTAAATCTTTTTGACAAATCATGGGTGTTATCAGTATTTAAATTCTTGACTATCAATTTATCTGTGGACATATAAGAGTTAAACTCTCTTATGATGTTTTTATGGGTTGTTTTTATATTTTCGGGCAAAATAAGTATTAACAAAAACTCTAAACTTGCACCAAAATATTTTTTAATCATTTGTTTATTTAGTCTACACAGTATAAGACTGCTTTCATCGACTTCTTTGGTATAGCAATTATAGATTATGCAGGTACTGTTAACCACTACGTCTTCCTTATTTACCAACTTTTCTTCCAAGTTTACCCTTAAACTTTTATCTTCTGACATTAATGCTGATATTTCAGAAACAATCTTCTTATAATCAGTGCTTTTGTCATCAATTAAGTAATAATTGTTTTTTAAAATGTCGGTAAAAAACTTGCTGTAATTTGCAGCTTCTAAAATATTGTCTTTTATCTGTGTTGCGCTTAGAGTCGTTTCCTTGCGTTCCTTTTCCTTTTTCTCGAACCCATATATTATCTGTTTTATTAATAGCTTATCCTCATCCATAAGCAAAGGATTAACGCATATATTTCTTACAGCACAGTTCTGTATAGGTATTGTTGACACAACATAATCAACATCATTATTCTTTATATATTCGGTACTGATTTCAGAAGTCGAAACAACGTTTACTATCTCCAAATCATTAAACTCTTTTACCAGCCTAGCTGATAAAAATCTTGATGACCCTATTCCGCTTGGACATGCAACAATAATTCTCACATTTCTTTTTGTTCCAAGCTTATTTTTTTCAATAGCAGCTCCAAAATGCATAGCAAGAAAGCCGATTTCAGAATCCGGAATCTCAACTTGTGTTCTTTTCCTAAGGACATCTGCAGCTCTTTCGCTTATTTTATAGGCCTCCGGGAATAACTGCTGCAATTTTTTCAACAAGGGATTCCTGATATCCATATTCATTTGAAGCCTACGAATCGCAGGGTCTAAATGGCATACCAAATCATATACAAGTGTTTCCCTTTCAGTAAAGTCTACATTAAACTCTTTCTCTGCAATACATATCATCTCATTGGCAATATCAAAAACTTCTTTATTTTTTGAAGGATCTAGATCCCTTGTCGTCTTATCATATATCCGGGCACCGTTTAGATGCATCGTTATATAACCGATCTCGCCTTCTGGGATATCAATATTAAAATTCTTTGATACTGCTTTCGCAATTTTTTTTGCAGCAGAATACTCAGTTGCCTTAGTTAGTTGTTCCAGTGTAGTTGGATCTATATTAATTTTTTCTTTATTCTTTATTCTTTGAATTGCTAGTGCAAGATGTACCATAAGGCCTATTCTGGCACTTTCTACAAGCTTATACGGCAAGGTCTTTTCAACATTATTTATTATGTACTCAATTTTTTCAATTGAACTTTTATCTATCAAATTAAGCAGTCTATTCCGCACATTAATCTGGGAGGTATTCTCTTTTGCCTGAATACCCGAAACAGTATTCTTGATAATCATCATAAGCTCTTCTTCACTTAAATTTTCATATAGAAGGCTTATCATCGCTCTGCGGAAATTTTTCTCGTCTCCGCATACATATACGCCGATTCCGGCCTTGCGGGCAATGCTTAATTTGTACTTTTTAAGCCATTCCTCGACTTTTACCAAGTCATTACTTAATGTGCTGATGCTTACACCAAATTTAGAAGAAAAATAATACAGTTTTACTGGCTCCTTCATTTGTAGAAGTTCTACCAGCAGCATTTTCTGCCTGTCTTTAGGTATATTTATAACTTCAGGGACTTTGTTATCCAGAAGACGAATAAGACGTTTACGGTCTGACTCGTCACTAACTAGCATTACTCCCTGTCCGGATTTTCTTTGAAGATTGTACCCATTATTCTCTAACCATTTTTCGACTTCCTGCAAATCCCTTAGAACTGTTCTTCTGGACACACCAACTTCGTCTGCTATCTGCTGAATGGTAACTACAGTTGAAGCATTAGCTAGATAAAGTAAAATCAATTTCAGTCTTGAGCCCAGAATAAAATTGTTCATATTTCCCTCTCTTTGCATCCATCAGATAAGTGACAAGATTAAAGAGTAATTGTTACATTTTTATTATAATACACCTCAAAGCCTTATAACAAGTCAAAGTTATTGATATTTGACACTTTCTGATGGTGCCATTTATATTTTTAACTAAATCGGGAAATAGATAATTCTCCTAATGCGTGAGTTAGACTAGGTTACAAGGTAAATTAGTTTAGTGTTGCCAATACCTTGTTTTTGTTTTTTCAGTATATATATATTCACAAAATTGTTTGTGTAATCTACCAAAATTTAAAGATCGTAATAAATTATTTTAGTTATATTCTATATCATCTTTCAGAATAAAAAAAGAGGCAGATTTAATCTACCTCATTTTTTTATATTATTGTTAACCTATAAAATTAACCCAATACGTCTACAACAGCACCTGAACCAACAGTTCTTCCGCCTTCACGGATAGCGAGTCTTAGACCCTTTTCCATAGCGATAGGTGTAATAAGTTCAATTTCCATTGTAACGTGGTCACCAGGCATACACATTTCAACGCCTTCAGGAAGCTTGATGTTTCCGGTAACGTCGGTTGTTCTGAAATAGAACTGAGGTCTGTAGCCGGAGAAGAAAGGCTTTGAACGGCCACCTTCAGAAGCGGTCAGAACGTATACCTGAGCGGTAAACTTTGTATGGGGTGTAATTGAACCGGGTTTAGCAAGAACCTGTCCTCTTTCGATGTCAGTTCTTTGAACACCACGGAGCAGAGCACCAATGTTGTCGCCTGCAACAGCAGAATCAAGGATTTTACGGAACATCTCAACACCGGTAACAACTGTTTTTCTTGGTTCATCCATCAAACCAACGATTTCAACTTCATCGCCAACCTTAACGGTTCCTCTCTCAACTCTACCTGTAGCAACTGTTCCACGACCTGTAATGGTGAAAACGTCCTCAACAGGCATTAAGAAAGGAAGATCGGTAGGACGTGCAGGAGTCGGAATAAACTCGTCTACAGCCTTCATAAGCTCAAGAATAGGAGCGTACTTGGGCTCGTTAGGATCTGTGGAATCGCACTCAAGAACATCAAGAGCTGATCCTCTAATGAAAGGAGTATCGTCTCCGGGGAATTCATAATCGTTAAGCAATTCTCTTAGTTCCATTTCAACTAATTCGATAAGTTCGTCATCGTCAACCATATCACATTTGTTAAGGAATACTACGATGCTTGGAACACCAACCTGACGGGAAAGAAGAATATGCTCACGAGTTTGGGGCATAGGACCGTCAGCAGCAGAAACAACGAGAATAGCTCCGTCCATCTGAGCAGCACCAGTGATCATGTTCTTAACATAGTCAGCATGGCCAGGGCAGTCAACATGAGCATAGTGGCGATTAGCTGTCTCATACTCAACGTGAGATGTATTGATTGTAATACCTCTTTCTCTCTCCTCGGGAGCAGAGTCAATCGCTGAATAGTCTCTAACTTGGATATTTTTGTCAGCTAAAGCAAGTACCTTTGTTATAGCTGCGGTAAGGGATGTCTTACCATGGTCAACGTGACCAATTGTACCAATGTTTACGTGTGGTTTTGTACGTTCAAATTTAGCCTTTGCCATTTGGAATAAACCTCCTTCATTTGAATCACTGATGATTCAAAATTATACAATTATTAATTAGTAAAATCAATAGTTTCAGTGTTATGCCTTGGGATTTCTGCCCTCAGCGATTTTTTCCTGTACACTCTTGGGAACCTGATCATAATGGGAAGGTTGCATAGAATATACTGCCCGTCCTTGTGTGCTAGAACGAAGATCGGTAGCATATCCGAACATTTCGGAAAGCGGAACAAATGCATGAATATTTTGTGCTCCAGCAATTGCATCCATACCTTCAATTTTGCCACGACGAGAGTTAAGATCTCCCATAACATCACCCATATATTCGTCAGGTGTTGTTACATCTACCTTCATAATAGGTTCAAGTAATACAGGGTCAGCTTTTCTCATAGCTTCTTTAAAAGCCATTGAGCCAGCTACTTTAAATGCCATTTCAGATGAGTCAACCTCATGGTATGAACCATCTACTAAAGTTACCTTAACATCCAGAACCTGATAGCCTGCGATTATACCGCTGTTCATAGCATCACGAATACCGCTGTCGATTGAAGGTACGTATTCTTTTGGAACAACGCCACCAACGATCTTATTGACAAATTCGTAGCCTTTTCCGGCTTCCAGGGGTTCGACTTCAATAACGCAATGACCATACTGGCCTTTTCCGCCTGATTGACGAACAAACTTACCTTCAGCCTTAACAGCCTTACGAATGGTTTCCTTGTATGAAACCTGAGGCTTACCAACCGATGCTTCGACCTTGAATTCTCTCAAAAGGCGATCAACGATAACTTCAAGATGAAGCTCTCCCATGCCTGCTATAATAGTCTGCCCTGTTTCCTGGTTAGAGGTTACCCTGAATGTGGGATCCTCTTCAGCAAGCTTTTGCAGAGCAACACCCATCTTTTCCTGACCGGCTTTAGTCTTCGGCTCTATAGCCACATTAATAACCGGTTCCGGGAATTCCATGGATTCTAATATAATAGGGTGGTTCTCATCACATAAGGTGTCGCCGGTTGAAGTGTTTTTAAGTCCCACGGCAGCCGCAATATCACCTGAGTAAACAATATCTATATCTTTACGATCATTTGCATGCATCATAAGGATACGACCGATTCTCTCCCTCTTATTCTTTGTAGAATTAAGAGCGTAGGAACCTGATTTCAATGTTCCGGAGTAAACTCTAAAGAATGAAAGTCTTCCCACATAAGGATCTGTCATGATCTTAAAAGCCAGTGCTGAAAACGGTTCTTCATCTGATGAAGGTCTTTCTTCCTCTATTTCAGTACCGGGTACCACACCGGTTATATGCGGGATGTCAATAGGTGACGGCATATAGTCTACCACACAGTCCAAGAGTTTTTGTACTCCTTTGTTTCTATAGGATGATCCACAGGTTACCGGGATAATCTTTGTGGTAACAGTAGCCTTTCTGATTCCGGCTTTCAGCTCGTCCTCAGTAAGTTCTTCTCCATCAAGGTATTTTGTTAGGAGATCCTCGTCAAGTTCAGCAATGGCTTCCACCAATTTAAACCGATACTCTTCGACAAGTTCCTTCATGTCTTCGGGAATCTCCATTTCATCAATCTGCTGTCCGAGATTGTCTCTGTAATAATATGCTTTATTTTTGACAAGATCGATAATGCCCTCAAAATGATCTTCCTTACCGATAGGAAGCTGAATAGGAACAGCATTTGCTTGTAGCCTGTCTTTCATCATTTGAATGCAATGGAAAAAATCCGCACCCATTATGTCCATTTTGTTGACATAGGCAATTCGGGGTACTCCATATTTATCGGCCTGTCTCCAAACTGTTTCTGATTGAGGTTCAACGCCGCCTTTTGCACAGAAAAGCGTTACTGATCCATCAAGTACGCGTAAGGAACGTTCAACCTCTACAGTGAAGTCAACATGTCCGGGCGTATCTATAATATTGATTCGGCAATTCTTCCAATGAGCGGTAGTCGCAGCAGAGGTTATGGTAATACCTCTTTCCTGCTCCTGCTCCATCCAGTCCATGGTGGCTGAGCCCTCATGAGTCTCGCCTAGCTTATGTGTACGTCCGGTATAAAACAGAATTCTTTCAGTTGTGGTGGTTTTTCCTGCGTCGATGTGTGCCATAATACCGATGTTACGTGT
>JAAYNX010000146.1 GCA_012520615.1 Clostridiaceae bacterium
CCACAGCAGGTTGAAGATGAGATTCTTGCAGCTTAGTAATCTTTCTCTACGTATTAATATCATGCAGAGAGAAAATGTTCAACTTTTTGTGTCCAAAGTATTGACATAGGTCCAGTGATGTCATTGTACCGAAACAGGAAAAACGAAAAATCCCGACACAACTTTCCGACTTTGACGCTCCGACAGTAAATACATATTCCCTTGAAACAACCATTGCCGAGAAAATAGATGCAATCCTCAGTCTAATGGAATTTTCAAGCCGAATGAAGGATTACTACGACATTTACTATCTTGCCAATAAATTTGATTTTGACGGAGCAATGCTGACGGAAGCACTGAAAAAGACCTTTGAAAACCGTGGGCATAGCTTTACTGTTGAACAGTTTGAGCAGGTAATGGACTTTGATAATGATTCCGCAATGCAAAAGAAATGGAAAGCCTTTGTCCGTAAAATTGATACTAAAACGGATGATTACAGCACCGTGCTGAAAACAATAAAGACGTTTTTAACAAAACCGTTTATGGCAGCATTAGAAGGCAAGGAATTTACAGATAATTGGACTGCCCAAAACGGCAGGTGGATATGATAGGAGAAATAGATATGATTAGAACAGATATGATTTCAACCGTTGGCAGAGAATATCTTACCAGCAATATTGAAAATGATGAATATAGTTATCCGAAAGCTTTTGCGGCACAGTCCTTAACATTTAATCCTATTCGAAACAAAGCAGGGCGAGCTTTTGAAAAATTGGATATTCGTTTCGTGAAAGATAATGTTACTGTGCTGATTGAGACCAAACAGAATTTTACAAAGGCAGATGAAGAACAACTCTCCGCATATGTCGAATATGAAAAGGCGCTTACCGGTAATAAGACAGTTGCTATTTTGGCAAATACTATGAATGACACTGTTAGAGTATGGCGTGGTGTTGTTTCGGACAGTGACTTGATGACTAAGGAAACCGCCTTACGTTCGATGGATGAATATGTTGACTTCTACACATCCAAAATCAACGACAAAGAAAAGGTGATGCAGAACACCTATAAGCTTAATGAGTTGCTTCATCGCCATAGTATTCCCGAAAAACTTCGTAGTCAATTTGTCGGCACCTGCCTATTAGCATTGAAGAATGGTCTTGATTATTCCACTCCGTCTTTGACTGCTGCACAAATTCGCACTCGTATAAAAGAAGTATTAGAGGACTTGCTTAATTCCGATATTAACAAGGCTGAAAAGCTCGCTTTATTAAATCGTAATGTGTTGGGCGATCAGTATGTTCGCCAACTTAGCATTGCCGCCTTTAGAGAAATTCTAAAATTCATTGAAGATAATATTCTGCCTTTTATCAACGACAAAAGTACATCCGGTCAGGATCTACTTAATTTGTTCTTTGTTACCTTTAATAAGTATGTTGGTAAATCGGACAAGAATCAAGCTTTCACACCAGACCATATTACAGATTTTATGGCGAAAATCACAGGGGTTAACAAACATTCAGTGGTTCTTGATCCTTGTTGCGGTAGCGGATCATTCCTTGTTCGTGCAATGACACAGGCGCTTGATGATTGCGCTACTGCTGCTGAGCAGGACAAGGTTAAGAAACATCAAATCTTCGGTATTGAGTTTGATGAAAATGTATATGGTCTTGCTACAACTAATATGTTAATTCACTCAGACGGAAACTCAAATATCCGCCAAGGAAGTTGCTTTGCACTTGCAGACTGGATTAAAGATGCAAAGCCGAATGTTATTTTGATGAACCCGCCCTATAACGGGCAGCGTATTCATCTTCCTAAAATCTACGTTGATACTTGGTCAAAAGATAAGAAAGAGGATCCATCAAAAGGGTTGTATTTCGTTAAATTCATCGCAGATACTCTAAATTCTATCAATCATCAAGCAAAACTTGCGGTATTACTTCCGGTCGCCTGTGCTATCGGTACCAGGGTGAGATTGCCAGGCTTAAAGCTGAAATCCTTCAAGAAAATACTCTTGATGCAGTGTTCACGTTGCCAGTTGATATTTTCCATCCTGGCGCCAGTGCTTCGGCTTGCTGTATGGTATTTAAGATTGGAACAAAGCATAATGATGTTTCCAATCCTGACACCTTCTTTGGATATTATAAAGATGACGGTTTTAAGAAAAAGAAGAATCTTGGTCGTGTTGAACAAATTGATTCTGGAACTGGCAAAAGTAAATGGGTAGAAATTGAAAAAAGATGGATTGAATTGTATCGTAATCGCAAGGCTGAACCTGGCGAATCTGCGACACAGAAAGTTAATGGCAATAGCGAGTGGCTTTGTGAAGCTTATATGAAAACTGACTATACAAAGCTGACAGAACAGGATTTCCAACAGACAATAAATGATTATCTTGCTTATCTTGTGAAAGAGGGGTATGTGTATGAATCTTAATACGCCCTTGTGGAAAGAATTTACTATTGGTGATTACTTTGATGTTTACCTTTCATCAGGAGATTTAAAAATTGACGACTGTGAGCCCGGAAATATTCCGCTTATTTCTTCTGGTTCTACTAATAATGGTATAGTTGGCTACATAGATGAAAAAGGCGATGGAAAAGCTCAGATATTTAAAGCAAACTGTATAACAGTAGATATGTTTTGTAACGCATTTTATCAAAACGAAGATTTTTATGCTGTGAGTCATGGAAGAGTTAATATTCTTTGTCCGAAATTCAAATGCAATCTTCAGATAGGTTTATTCATTTGCAGTATAATAAAAAAAGAACAGTTTAAATATTCGTACGGTAGAGCTGTTTATAGTTCGGAAATAGCAAGAATGATCATAAAATTACCTTCAACACCCGATAATGAACCCGATTGGAATTATATGGAACAATATATAAAATCGATAAAACACAAGCCGTTATCTACCGCTAATCAGGGGAGGTACTCGTCACTTACACTTGGCGTTGAGAATTGGGTGGAGTTTTGTGTAGGTGACTTGTTTGAAGTGAAGAAAGGCAAACGACTCACTTCAGACGATCAGACCGATGGTGATACCCCATATATCGGGGCTATTGATTCCAACAATGGAGTAGCAAATTATATTGGACAAGGTGCTATCCACGATGGTAACACGATTTCCTTGAGCTATAACGGATCCGTAGGGGAAGCTTTCTACCAACCAAAGCCTTTTTGGGCGACTGATGATGTAAATGTGCTATATTTTCGTAAAGAAAATGGTGTAGCCTTTAACAAGTATATTGCATTGTTCATTTGTGCTGTGCTTCGTCAGGAAAAATACCGTTATTCATATGGAAGAAAATGGGTTCTTGAGAGTATGAAATCTACAATCATTAAACTTCCCGAAAAGTCCGGAAAACCGGATTGGTGTTATATGGAAAACTATATGAAATCTTTACCATATGGAGATAGAATCTGAGGTGATAATATTATGTGGCAAAAATTCAAATGGGATATGTTTGTTACATCTTTTATTCCACTATGGCTATCAATTGTTGTTCTTGATGCTTGGAATATTGTTTCGCTGGCTTTAGAAAAATGGGATGATAAAAGCAAAATGCTTGAAAACTTGAAAAATATACTATGTAGCAGTAGCGTTCAAGTGATAAGCGTTATTGTAATAGCTTTTTTGGTGATAAGCAGCATAGTTGGCATAAATTCTTTCCTCAAGAAGAAATTTACTATTAAAAGCACTCATCCAAAGGGAACTGTGAAGAAAGCTACAAAAGCAAACAAACTGTCCTCAGAGTTCTTGCTTGCATATATTCTCCCGATGATAGCGTTTGATTTTGGTGACCCACAGAAATTAGTATTGTTTTTGATTTACTTTTTGGTATTGGCGTACCTTTGTATTAGAAACAATAATATATACACAAACATTCTTTTGGAATTCAAAGGATATCGCATATACACGTGCGATTTTGAATGTATGGTCGCCAATGAGAATCATATTTATCACGACAGCATTGTTATCAGCAAGATAGATCTGACGCAAGAAGAAGGTAATGAAGTTCCATACTGGGATTTTGAAAACTATATTTACATCACAGTAGATAGAGGTGGAAAACAATGAGCAAAAATGTATTAAATAATATCTGCACATCAGCACAAAAAGATAGCTATAGCTGGGCTCTGTATTTTTTCAAAATTGACAAAAGAGCAAAGCAGCCATTCAAGACAAATAAAGTTAGATTTAAAAACGACATCTATCTTTTGCAGTATGCGAGAAACCTATTAAATGCCACTAAAACTTATCAAGTTGACCAAATCAGCGAAGTACAAGATTATGACGGTGAAAACAGTAAAGTGTCTTGTGATAAACTGTTATTAACAAACGAACTTGTTTCTGAACAATGGAAGCTGTTTACACAAGCGGTTACTACATCTTCCGACCAAAAAATCAAAGGTAAAATTAACGGTTACATACTATGTGGGCAGCCTTCTGAAGATGGGGATAAACCTGTAACTTTTGTTAAGGTTGCAAATCCGATTACAAAATTAACAAACAAGAAATCTGTTGTCTTTTCCGCAAATGCCAACGATGAATTGGATTTAATAACCGACGATGTCTGCAGGCTATATCTAACGGTTGACTTTATTGCCTACGAGGGCGCAATGTACACTTTTAATCACACCTTTGAAACTGTTTTCAACCTCGAAAAAACGATGGCAAAAGTCAAGAAGGGTGCAATAGATGAAATAGCCGGGACAAATGTGTTTAGTAACGTAGATACTTTCAAATCTTTGGCTTCGCAATACAAATCATCTCGCACATTCATTACGCTTAAGCCGGAAAGAATTAACCGAATAAAAAATAAACGAAGCAGAAAAGCAGTTGCCGACATGCTACATTTACCGCTTGACAGCAACGGAAATTTTGCAATCACAACAGAGGACGAGGTCTCTCTTTTGATACGATATTTATGTTTCAAAATATTCCAAGATAATGAAACAAAAGATGTATTAGAAGCTAATACTGTTACAAAACTTAGTATTGCATAACACCATACTGTAAAGAACAACAGGAAGTGATTCAATGGATAAAGGATTCGTGTATTTCAATGACAGTAAGATTCCGTTTGTGATTGAAAATTATCGTATGGAGTTATTCACTGATGAACCGATTCTGAACGATTTTTGCAAAGAATACAACTTCAAGGATAACTTTATACTTCTTGGGCAATGTTTTTACAACGGCGGTTCTGGAAGAAATGCAACATTTTTAGTGGAAAACTCTATGGGTAGTACCTGTTATCTACGATGCTATATCATCAATATGTTTGATCGCGATGAGAATTACGATACCATCGGTGTGCAATCATCATTCCTTGATGATGTGTTTAGGTATCAGTACAATTACATAGATATGGTCAGGCAAGGCATCAATTTTTCCCTAGAACCTAAAGAAGTATATAAGATTCCCTTTTCAATGCAAGATAGACAGTATGAGTTATCTTTCCTTATTGGATATGATAATAAATTAGGGCTCTTAGAAGATTACGATAAAAAAGGCGAAATAAAGATCCCACTTCATAGCAAAACCATTCAGGAGTGCTCTGATATCTCCGTGGTTTTAAATCGCCTTGCAATGTTTATGACTTCTCACTCAGAAGTGTCTTTCAAACGTATTACCTTGTATAGCAAAGGACACAAAGCCGGCTGGTTTTACTGCCCGCTTGTGTCCGAGAAAGCAGTTTCAGGGAACGATGGTTTCTTTTATGAGTTTGATGTTATGAAGTATATACCTAAAATACTGAACAACATGGCGTTAGATTCCGGCAATAAGATAACAACGAGCGTACCGTTAGGTCATTTAGGTACTCTCGACACTATGTTTTCCCCTCAGCGTTTTGTTGAGCAAATAATGTCCTTTGAGTACTTATTTGATAAGCTTGAACACAAGAAAGCTCAAGACAGCAGCTTTTCACTAAAAAAAGAATTGATATATGCTTTTAACCTCTTTCCAGAATTGCTAACTGGCACAAACAAATCTGCGGAAATAATAAGTGATGATATCAAAGAAATCAGGCGTACTGTTGCACATGGATATGCTTATTATTATGATTTTAAGACCGATTCAAAGGTAAAATATTATATTCTTCTTCTCGACAAGCTTATTAAGAAGATGAGTTTGAAATGGATCGGTTTTTCTGAAAGCGAGATTAAAAACTTTTCAATTTGGTAAAAAAACGGCGGCGGAGATTGCTCCCTGCCGCTGTTTACCGGTTAGGTGTAAATAAAATCTGTATTCACGACCTCGGTGGCTCTGCTACGAATGTTATTCATCCGAGCAACCCACTCCATTTGATTGTCCGTCTTAAGTTGTTCGGTCACACCCTCACGCTCTGCCATCTGTTTCACCAGCCGAGAAAACATTTCTTCCGCCTGTTTGTCAATATCAGCAAGGTAACTGTTTAACTTGCCGCTGGTCAGCAGATTGGCATATAGCACCCTTCGATTTTGCTTGAGGTGTCGCAAATGTCGCTGTCCCCATATGCCGATTGGCTGTTGTTCTTCGGCGGGCAATGCAAGGTCGGGCAGATAATAATCTCCCTGCAAGGTGTAGCGGATTCCCGTTTTTTCGTCTGTAAAATGCTGTTTCATTATGTTGTCCTACCTTTCATCTTTATAATTTCTAAAGCGTTTTTCACGCTGTTTAGACTGTTTTTCCAACTTTGCTCTATCAAGCAAGTCATCAATTTGTTTATGACCGAATACTTTGCGGAGAAGTTTGTAATCCCTGTTTTCCGCACGCAAATTTTCATTTTCTTGTGATAATTTTTCATTAACCTTTGCCAGCTTTTCGTTTTCACGATATAGGTTTCCGTTTGTGATGTTCAATCTGTGGTAACTGTCCAATGCCTTGAAATATCGTGCAAATAAGGTGCTGATTAAAGACTTAAATCGGGCTATAAGCGGCTCAACAAACTTTGCCTTATAAGTTCTCGCCGACATCATTGCAGGCGGTTC